>DATLZF010000143.1:0-2992 GCA_035574135.1 Candidatus Methylomirabilota bacterium | reverse complement strand
GGAGCGCCCGCCGTTTTGTCGCGGCTGGCGCGGGGCTGAAAGCGGCGAGGAGGAACCGGGCGGAGCCACGTTTTGGCCTTTTCTTCAAGCCCTCGGCCGTTATCTTCTCGCGGACATTTTGCAATGGAAGCCGCGAAGATCAGGAATTTCAGCATCATCGCTCACATCGACCACGGGAAGACGACCTTGTCGGACCGCCTGCTGCACCGCACCGGGACCATCTCGGATCGGGAGGTCGAGGACCAACTGCTCGATTCAATGGACCTGGAGAAGGAACGCGGCATCACGATCAAGGCGCATCCGGTGACCATGCACTACCAGGCGCGTGACGGGCAGACTTATGAGTTGAACCTGATCGACACGCCGGGGCATGTGGATTTTGCCTACGAGGTGTCGCGCAGCTTGAGCGCGTGCGAGGGCGCGTTGTTGATCGTTGATGCCGCCCAGGGGGTCGAGGCCCAAACCGTGGCCAATGTTCACCTGGCGATGAAGCAGAATCTGGAAATCATCCCGGTGATCAACAAGATTGATCTGCCGCATGCGAACGTGGCCCAGACCAAACAACAGTTGGAGGAGATCCTGGCCATTCCGGGCGATTCCGCTATCGCGGCAAGCGCCAAGGCGGGCATTGGTATCGATGAGATACTCGAGGCGATTGTGACACGCATTCCGCCGCCGAAGCCGACCGGTGCGCCAAGTCTCCAGGCACTGGCGTTTGACTCGTATTTTGACACCTACAAGGGCGTGGTCACGCACGTGCGCGTGTTCAACGGCGAGCTGAAGCCCGGCATGCACATCAAGCTGTTACACTCCGGCAAAACCTATGAGGTGAAGGAGGTCGGCAGCTTCAACCCCAAGCCCTACGTCCGAGACAGGCTCGAAGCGGGTGAAACGGGCTATGTGACGGCGAACATCAAGAGTCCCAAGGACGTCAAGATGGGCGATACGTTCACCGATGCCCGCAATCCTTCACCGGCGCTGCCGGGTTTCCAAGAGATTCACCCGATGGTGTTCAGCGGCATTTACCCCATCAACACCGCGGATTACGAACACCTGAAGGCGAACCTCGCCAAGCTGCAGTTGAACGACTCGGCCTTTGTCTATCAGCAGGAGAGTTCGGTGGCTTTGGGCTTCGGCTTTCGTTGCGGCTTTCTCGGCTTGCTGCACATGGAGATTGTGCAAGAACGGCTGCGACGGGAGTACGGCATGGACATCATCGCCACCTACCCCAGCGTGGTTTACCGGGTCACGATGACGGATGGAACGGTCAAGGAAATCGACAACCCCGCCTTCCTGCCCGAGCCCAACTACATCGACAAAATTGAGGAACCCGCCGTCAAGGCGTTCATCATCTGTCCGAACGAAAACATCGGCGACATGATGGCGCTCATCTCGGAGAAGAGGGGCATCTACGACCACACCGAGACGCTCGACAACCGGCGCGTCATGCTGACGGCGCTCATGCCCTTGAACGAAATCTTGATCGACTTTCACGATCGCATCAAGAGCCTGACCCGGGGGTTCGGTTCCATGGACTACGAGCACGCCGGTTACATGGAGTCGCCGATGGTGAAACTGGAAATGCTCGTGAACGGTGAGGCGGTGGACGCTTTCTCCTGCATCGTGCACCGGGACAAGGCCGAGGGCAGGGGACGTGCCCTGGCTGCCAAGCTGAAGGAAGTCATCCCACGTCAGCAGTATCAGGTCGCCATTCAGGCGGCCATCGGGGGCAAAATCATTGCCCGCGAAACCGTCAGCGCGCTGCGCAAGGACGTGACCGCGAAGTGTTACGGCGGCGACATCACCCGCAAGCGCAAGCTCTTGGAAAAGCAGAAGGAAGGTAAAAAGCGAATGAAGTCCGTGGGGTCTGTCAACATTCCCCAAGAAGCGTTTATCGCCGTGCTCAAAACGTGAAGCGGCGGCGTCACGATCCCTCCTCGTATATGACTTTCCACTGGTTTCTTTCCCGCCGGGTGCGCCTGGCCACGCAGATGTGGAAGCATGTCCACAAAATCCTGTGTGCCCAGCGGGATTTGTTGAGCGCCGAAGCCGTCGCCAATGTCGAGAAGGGCATCGCGGCCATGCGCCAGACGATCCGCGAGAGGCCCCGCAAGGCAGCGCTGGACGAGGGCATGGCCGAGCTGGAGAAGGTCGCCAACCGCTGGCTCAAACCCTATCCCCACCCTTCGTTGCGTGAAAACATCGAGGTCCTGCTCGTGGCCATCGCCGTCGCCATGGGCATCAGAACCTTCTTCCTCCAGCCATTTAAGATCCCCACGGGATCCATGCAACCCACTCTCTACGGCATCGAAACGCTCGATCTGACCGACAAACCGGATTATCCCGTTCCCGGCCTCGTGGGCCGGTTCTTCGATTATTGGTTCCGCGGCATCAGCATCAAGCACGTCGTGGCCAGGGCCGATGGGCGGATCGGGCAGTTCGATCGCGTTCCCCAGAAGTTCCTCCTGTTCAACCTTCGCCAACGGTTCGAGATCGGCGGCGTCTGGCACACGGTCTGGTTTCCTCCTGACGACTTGTTCGCCAAAGCACACATGCTGGATTCCACCCGGATCGGAAAATATTATCGTCGGGGCGAGGATGTCATCAAACTCCGCGTGATCAGCGGCGACCATTTGTTCGTCGATCGCATGACCTACAACTTCCGTCGGCCGAAGCGCGGAGAAATTGTCGTCTTCGAAACCCGGGGCATCGACCGCATTGAGCAGCAGGATCAGTTTTACATCAAGCGCCTGGTTGGATTGGGTGGCGAGACCATCCGCATCTTGGACGACCGCCACGTGGAAGTGGATGGCCGGCGTTTGGATGCCTCGACCCCACGGTTCGAGGGAGTTTACTCTTTTGCTCCCGACCAGCCGCCCGTCCTCAGTCGTTACTCCGGTCACTGTAATGGCAAGACCTTGGCGCATGAGAACCCGTTTGCGGGAGGTGGTGCGCCACTGTTTCCCAACGAAGACGTTCGCTTTCTGGTGAA
>DATLZF010000142.1:0-6793 GCA_035574135.1 Candidatus Methylomirabilota bacterium | reverse complement strand
GCACGTTGCGCAAGTATCAGATCCCCGGGCCGCGGGTGATCCCGCCGCAGGGGTTTATGGTGATTTATGAGGATGTGCTGACGAATGCCGAGACGGCGCTGGTGCCGTTTGCCCTGGGGGCGCGCGGGGATGAGGTGGTGTTGAGTGTGGCCAGTAACAATGTGCTGACGGGCTTCCGGACGGTGGTGGAGTTCGGGCCGGCGGCCAGGGGGGTGTCGTTTGGCCGGCATGTGACGAGTGACGGGCGGGTGGAGTTTGTGGCGCTGGAGGCGCGGACGTTTGGTGCGGATGACCCCGGCTCGGTGGAGGAGTTTCGCACGGGCCGCGGTGCCTCCAACGCCCCGCCGCGGGTGGGCCCGGTGGTGATTAGTGAGATTATGTATCATCCGCCGGACCTGGGCGCGCTGGACAATGCGCGGGATGAGTTCATCGAGTTGCGCAATGTCACGACGGCGCCGGTGGCGTTGTTCGAGCAGGGGCACGGGTGGCGGTTGCGGGATGGGGTGGATTTTGATTTCCGCGCCGGCACGGTGTTGCCGCCCGGCGGGGAACTGCTGGTGGTGGGCTTCGATCCGGCCAATGATCCGGAGGCGCTGGCGGGCTTCCGCGCCCGTTACAATCTGCCGGCCTCGACGGTGGTGGTGGGGCCGTGGAGCGGCCGTTTGGCCAATGATTCGGATGAGATCGAGTTGCGCCGGCCGGAGGTGACGGAGGGCGCCGAGGAGCCGGCTTATATCCTGGTGGAGCGGGTGCGGTATGCCGACGCCTCGCCGTGGCCGCCCCAGGCCGATGGCACGGGGTATTCGATCCAGCGCCGGGCCGAAAAGGCCTTTGCCAACGATCCTACCAATTGGGTCGCCGACGTGCCGAATCCGGGCCCGGCCTCGGCGCAAACGGACAGTGACGGCGACGGGCTGCCCAACGCGTGGGAGATCGAGCACGGGCTGGATCCTTTCAACCCGGCCGATGTGGGGCTGGACCCGGACGGGGATGGGTTGAGCAACGGGCAGGAGTACCAGACCGGCACGGACCCGCGCGATCCGACCAGCGGTTTGTGGCTGAGTGTGACGCGAGGCGTGGCGGAGGAACTGGTGCTGAGTTTCAGCGCGGCGGCGAACCTGGGGTATGTGGTGGAAGCGGCGGAGTCGCTGGCCGGCCCGTGGCGGCTGTTGCGCAGCTTCGCCGCGGAATCGACGAACCGGGTGGTGAGCTTCGGCGTGCCGGCCAACGGTGCCCGGCGTTTCTTCCGCCTGCGCCTGGCGGGAGCGCAGGCGCCGGGCACGGTCGATTATGTCGTGCACATCAGCCTGGATGGACTGGGGGCGACGTATCTGGAGCGTTATGTGGCGGAGGCGCCGGGGGCGTTCCCCACGTTTGCCCGGTTGATGCGCGAGGGCGCTTACACGTTCAACGCCCGGTGTGATTATGACATTTCGGAAACGATCCCGAATCACGCCACGATGTTGACGGGCCGCCCGGTGATGCAGCCGGTGGGTTACCCGGACACGACCCACCACGGGTACAACAACAATTTCCCGGGCGCGGCGGATACGTTCCACACGCATGGCAATCCCGCCGTGCCCTACAAGGCCAGCCTCTTCGACGTGGCGCATGATCACGGCCTCGCCACCGCTTTCTACGCGAGCAAGACCCGCCTCGCCATCTGCGATCGGAGCTACGACGATTTCAACGGCGGGCTGGACCTCATCGGGCTGGACGATGGACGAGACAAGATCGACTTCGCCTCGGTGGCAGACTTGAGTGGTGCGGCCATCTCAAACGAGGTGAACCGGGTGCTGGCGGACCTGTCCGGGCCCGGACCCCGCAATTACAGCTTCATTCACCTGGCGGAGCCGGATCTCACGGGCCACGCCGTTGGCTGGGGCACACCGGGGTGGAGCAACGCCGTCCGCCTGGTGGACGCGGAACTCGGACGCATCCTTGATGCGATCACTGGCAATCCCATTCTGGCCGATCGCACGGCGGTGATCGTCACGGCCGATCACGGCGGCGGCGGCGTCAACCCGCGTGGTCACACCGAGGCCTACCATGTGACCAATTACACGATTCCGTTCTTCGTCTGGGGCCCGGGCATCCCCGGCGGCCAGAACCTTTATCTGCTCCTGAACAACCGCGCCGATCCGGGCACCAACCGCGTGGAGCCGCACGTTCTGCCGCAGCCGCTGCGGGCGGGCGACAGTGGCAATCTTGGCCTGTCGTTGCTCGGGCTGCCGCCGATTCCGGGCTCCTTTCACGTTCCGGAGTTTGCCCCGGGCAACGGCCCTTTGCGTGTCAACTCAATCACTGCCCTGGGTGGGGGGCAGGTGCAACTGGAGATTAGCGTGCCGGCCAACAAGGGCTGCACCATCCTGTCCGCGCCAACGCCAACAGGACCGACCTGGACTGCGGTGGCAAGCTACCCGGCCGTTAGTTCGAACCGGGTGATGCGCGTGACGGTGGCTCAGAACGGAGCCAACGGATTCTATCGGTTGCGCACGCCCTGACGAAGCGATGACCGTGGCGGCACGGCTTGGCGGCATGAAACGGACTCTGGCCATCCTCGCCTTGGCACTGCTGGTGCAGGGCGGTTTGCCGGCGGCTGATTCCCCGCCACCGGGTTCCGATTCGGGCGGGGCACCGCGACGCACGGTGGACTTCGACGGCCCGCCGCCGTTTGCCCCCGGGCCGGGCGGGGGACCGCCGATGGGCGTGCGGGAGGAGCGCAAGCTCGTTGCCCGGTTTGATCGCGATGGCAACGGCCGACTTGATGCCGCCGAACGGAAAGCCGCCCGGGCCTTCCTGGCGCAGGAGCGGGAGGAAGGCCGCTCACCCCGGCGTGGCGCGCGGCGGTTCGGACGGGAAGAGGACACGCCGCCGCCCGAGCCCGGTCCGCGCGTCGCGCCGACCAACTTCGTGGCGCATCCCGGCGTGCCCCTCTATGCGTCCAACGTCGTTCGCACGTTCTTTCTGGAGTTCGAGGATGCTGACTGGGAGCGGGAACTCGGCGACTTCAAGGACACCGACGTCGAGGTGCCGGCGCGCCTGACGGTCGATGGCAGCACGTACCCCGATGTGGGCGTGCACTTTCGGGGCGCGTCATCGTTCATGATGGTGGGCGAAGGGCGGAAGCGGTCCTTCAATCTCTCGCTGGATTTTGTTCACGAAGATCAACGCTTGCTCGGCTACCGAACGTTGAACCTGCTCAACGCGCACCGCGATCCGACCTTCCTGCGCAGCGTCCTTTACTACCACATCGCCCGTCATTATGTGCCCGCGCCGCAGGCGAACTTCGTCAAGCTCGTGATCAACGGTGAGAGCTGGGGGCTCTACGTGAACGTGCAACAGTTCAACAAGGAATTCATGAAGGAGTGGTTTGGTGACACCCGCGGCGCACGATGGAAAGTGCCGGGCAGCCCTCGGGGCCGCGCCGGCCTCGCCTACCTTGGCGAGGAGGTCGCACCTTACCGCCAGAAGTATGAGATCAAATCCAAGGATGATCCCAAGTCATGGGCGGCGCTCATTGCCTTGTGCCGCACGCTCGAACAGACCCCGCTGGACAGGCTGGAGGGGGCGCTGGCGCCCATGCTCGATATCGAGCACACGCTCTGGTTCCTGGCGCTCGAGAACGTCTTCATCAACAGTGACGGCTACTGGATTCGCGCCAGCGACTATGGCTTGGCGCTCGATGGCCGCGGGCGCTTCCACCTCATTCCCTATGACGCCAACGAGACGTTCAACCGGCCCGAACGCAGCCCTCGGCGCGGTGGTGCCGACGGCCGCGGGTTGGAACTGGATCCCCTCGCGGGCAGCGATGATCCGGAAAAGCCGCTGCTGCATCGACTCCTGGCGGTGCCTGCGCTGCGGGAGCGCTATTTGACGAACGTGCGCACGCTGGCGGAGACGTGGCTGGATTGGCGGAACCTTGGGCCGGTCGTCGAGTTCTACCATCGATTGATCGCGGACGAACTGCGGGCCGACACGCGCAAGCTGACCACCTATGAGGCGTTTCAGCGCGGCGTCACGGCCGAGGCCGAAGCCCAGGCCTTGGGCGGTCGCGAGGCCGCGCTCAGTTTGCGCGCCTTTGCCGACCAGCGGCGGGCCTTCCTTCTCTCAACCCTGGTCCCGCGGCCGACGCCCTGAACGGGCTTGGCTGACCGCCTCGCCGGAGGGTGGCCCTGGCGCAGGCCGATGGCGAGGTTCTCAGCGCCCGTTGGCCGTGCGACAGGGAACCGGCTGCACGTCGTGCCCGCCTTCGCTGCCTCGTACCCGATTTGCAGCCGGGGCTTGCGTGTCCGCCGGCCACCGCTATGCTCGCGTCTGCGGGTCATCGCGTGTGTTGGCCCAAACATGTTATGAGCAAACCGAAGATCGTTGCCTACTTGAAACCGCACTGCGGCTGGAGCCAGGGCGTGCGCGCCATCCTCCGCAAGTACGATCTGCCCTACGAGGACCGGGACATCGTCAATGATCCGGCCCAGCGCCAGGAGATGATCGAGAAAAGCGGGCAGATGTTGAGCCCGTGCGTCGAGATCAACGGGCGGATGCTGGCGGACGTCAGCGGCGAGGAGGTGGAAGCCTACCTGTTGGCCAACCGACTGGTGACGCCGAACGATCGCGTGGCGGATGCACCCACCAACCAACCGTGCGCGCACGAGTTGCCGCAGGGTGCACCGCTCACCTTTCGGTCCTGACCGACGGCACGCCATGAGTTCCCCCAGCCAGGCTGCGGGCGCCGCGGCGGCTCATGGCCCGGCAGCCCCGCCGGCCGCTGCCGTCCGGTGGCTCGAGTTCAAACCCTCGCCCATTCAGGGCTGGGGCGGCTTTGCCCGGTGCGATATTCCCGCCGGAACGCACATCATCGAATACGTTGGCGAGCGCATCAGCAAGGAGGAATCCCGGCGTCGCTGCGAGGCGGGCAACCCGTTCATCTTTACCGTCACCGAGGAATACGATCTGGACGGCAGCGGCGAGGAGAATCCCGCCCGCCTGCTCAACCACAGTTGCACGCCGAACGCCGAGGCGTTGAACATCGACGACCACATCTGGATCGTGGCCCTGCGCGACATCCGCGCGGGCGAGGAGGTGACGTTCGACTACGGATTCGACCTGGAAGATTACCGGGAGAATCCCTGTTCCTGCGGTGCCCCCAACTGCCTCGGGTACATTGTGGCGGCCGAATTCGCCCCTGGGCTGCGCCAGCGGGCCCGAGATTTGCAAGCGTGAGGCAACTCCCGGCCGTCCGATGGCTGCCGCTCGCTGCGATGGGCGTTGGACTGTCCCTGCCCGCCATGAGTCAGGATCGATTCATTCAGTACACGTTTGCCTCGGGCGTCTTGCGCGGTCCCCGAAAAGTGACCGTGTACCTGCCTCCGTCGTACCATTCCCGGCGCACGCAGCGCTACCCCGTGTTGTACCTGCACGACGGCCAGAACGTGTTCAGCACGGCGGGCCGACACTGCTGCTTTGGCTGGGGCAGTTGGGAACTGGATCGCACGGCGGATCAACTGGTGGCCGAGCACCGGATGCGGGAGGTGTTGCTGGTGGCTGTGGAGAACAGCCGGTTTCGCTATCAGGAGTATCGCGGGCCGGCCTATCGTTACTCCGAGGCCGAACTCCAGGCGCTGAAGAACCGGCCCTCCGGTGCCAACGACGACTCCCGTTACGCGGCCTATGGCGAGTTCCTGCTCAATGAACTCAAGCCCTGGGTCGATCGCGAATTTCGCACGCTCACCGGGCCCCGGCACACGGGGCTGATGGGCTCGTCGCTGGGTGGCATCTGCAGTCTCGCTCTCGCCTGGGAACATCCCGACGTATTCGGCCTCGCTGCCAGCCTCTCGGGCGCCTTTCAGGTTGAGCGGACCAATTTCCTGAGCCGCATTCTTCGTCCCTACACGGGCGCGCCCAAGACGATCCGTGTGTACCTGGATTCGGGCACGGTGGACTTCTCTGGCGGGGACGACGGCCGGCGCCTGACCGCCCGCGTGGCCGACGAACTGCGTCGGATCGGCTGGGGCGCCGACCTGCTGCATTTCGTGGACGACAAGCCGCTGGATGATGAAGCCCTGGCGCGGGCGGGGCTGGACCCGGGCAAGTGGACCGAAGCCCGCACCAGCCAGCACAACGAGTTTTACTGGCGTTTGCGCGCCTGGCGACCCCTGACGTTTCTCTTCCCGCCGGAGTGATTGGCGCGCGGGCCTGCTTCGGGGTGGGGGCGGCGCTTGCGTTTGGGCGAAATCGTCTTTGGCCGATCCTTGGCCGTCAGCACGATCGGACAGCCCTCATAGCCAAATGCCGCTCGTAGCTGGTCGGCCAGATATTTCTTGTAAGCGGCGGAGAAAAGGTCGGATCGGTTCACGAAGAGGAGAAACGTGGGCGGGGCCAGGCGAGTTTGCGTCGCGTAGAAAAACTTCAGCCGATGCCCTTGGGAGGTCACCGGTTGCCGGCGCTCGATGGCGTCCTGCAGGGTCCGGTTCAGCAGGGCGGTGGGGATGCGTTGCCGCAACTGGGCGGCCACGTAGCGGATGGCTTCGAGCAGCCGATCGAGGTGGAAGCCCGTGACGGCCGACGTGAAGATAACGGGGGCATAATCGAGAAAGAAAAGGTGTTCCTGCACCCACTGGCCGAATTCGCCGAGCGTCGTCATCAGCTTGGGCCCGCGCCGGCTCGGACTCCGCTTACGGCGGGCCACTTCTTCCTCGCGCGCCCGGCGCACCGCGGCGTCCATCAGGTCCCATTTGCTGATTACGACCACGCATGCCCGGTGGTGCTCGACGATCAGATCCCCGATTTTCTT
>DATLZF010000141.1:0-3488 GCA_035574135.1 Candidatus Methylomirabilota bacterium | reverse complement strand
TCCACGACGCCGCCCACCCCCTCCGCCAGGCCCTCGAAAAGCTGTCCACCCTCGAAACGGTCCGCATCATCGAAGGCAAGGCATGAGCAGTCTGAGTCCGGACAAGGCGCTCATCTTCCGCATCACGCACATCGCCAATCGAAGGAGTAAGGTGTCCGCTCTGACGCAGGCCACCCGGCGTAATACTTCAGGTGAGGCCGGCCTATTTCTTCAATCGGAAGAACATTGCGGCGTTGCCCTCGGTCGTGGTGCTGTGGATGAAGTCCGTATCCGTCATCTGGATCAGGAACGGGTCGATGTCCAGCCAGTTGGCCGTCGGCCGGGGATCGCTACTGGTCTGGAGCGTGTAGCCCTCGAAGCGCCGGGGCCAAGAGACGAAGACCTCGCCGAACGAAGTGCTGACCGAGAGCACGGCGGGCTCCTCAGCCAGTCCCACGTAGTTGTCGAAGGTGGCGTCCGCACCGATCTGGTTGGCGGCACTGGCGTTGTCATAGACGATCAGGCCGCAGATACCGCTGGCGTGGGTGCTGTCGGTGCCGGAGGTCACGGCGATGGGCGTGGTGACGTTGGGCAACTCATACACCCGCCCTTCGAACTGATCGCCACGCCCGACAAACACCAGCCGGTAATCCTTGGAGGGATCGAGCACGAGGTCGCGACTGGAGCCCGGCAGGTCGTCGGCATCCTCGCCATTGATGACGGAGATGGAGAAATCGCCGTCCTGGTTTTGATAGGTGAAAGCGTAGCCCGTGGTTTGACCAAGGCCCACGTTGCCGATCCGGGCCAGCAGACCGAAGGCCTGGTCTTTCGTGTCATCCCAATCCACCAGGTCCACGGCGAGGTAGAAGTCGGTGTAGGTGGGCGTGGCGCGCAGGCTGCCGATGCGGCCGGGGCCCAATTGCGCCGGGTTGGGCGAACGGGCCGCTTGAATGCGGTAGGTGTTCCCGCCTGGGAATGAGAAGGTTCCTTGCGGCCCTGCCACCGATCCGATCGTGTCGTAGCGGGTCCACCCCTGGTCGTTGCCATCGTTGAAGTCGTCCGATTGGGCCGCGACGGAGGCGGCGGCCACCAAGGCGGCAAGGAATGTCGTAGCGGCCAAAGCACGGCCGTGCAGCCAAACATGCGAAGTGGAGTTGCTCATAGGTTGCCCTCTGACGGTGATCTCTGATTGGGCGGACGGTGCCATACCGTTTGCCTGTGGATTGGGGATACTTATGCGCCTGCAGGGGGTAAAAGTCGAGTCGATTTTGCCCGGCGGATGGGCAAAAGCGGCGTATCAGCGATCCACTTCGCCCAGCACGATGTCGATGCTGCCGAGGATGACCACCGCATCGGCAATGCTCTGCCCCAAGCACATGTCCTCAAGGACGGTCAGGTTGATGAAACTGGGCGGGCGTACGCGGTAGCGGAAGGGATTCGGGCTGCCGTCGCTGATGAGGTAGAAGCCCAGCTCGCCCTTGGGCGCTTCGATGCGGCCGTAGGCTTCGCCGGGTTTGGGACGGAAGCCGCGCAGTTTGGCCTTGGGATCCATGATGGGACCCTCGGGGATGGCGGCCAGAGCCTGTTGGAGCAGGGACACGCTCTCCCGCATTTCCAGGATGCGGATCATGTAGCGGTCATAGACATCGCCGTGGTCACCAAGGGGGACGCGAAACTGAAATCGGTCGTAGATGCCGTAGCGATCGACTTTGCGGAGATCGTAATCGACGCCCGAGGCGCGAAGCACCGGGCCGGTGACGCCCGCGTTAATCGCCAATTCCGGAGCGAGCCGGCCGATGCCCTGGGTGCGGGCCATGAGAATTTCGTTGGTGGTGAGGAGATTTTCGAACTCGTCCAGGAAACGGGGGAATTCCGCCACGACCCGTCGCGCCGCATCCAGCCAGCCCCCCGGCAGGTCCACTCGACACCCGCCAAAGCGCATGTAGTTACACATCATCCGGGCGCCGGTCAGCGCTTCGAACAGGTCGAGGATCTTTTCCCGCTCACGGAAGGCGTACATCAGCGGGGTGCCCAGCGCGCCCATGTCCTGCAGAAGGAAACCGCACAGGCAGGTGTGGTTCTGCAGGCGCGTCAACTCGGCGGTAATGACCCGGATGAACTCGGCCCGCTCGGGCACTTGCAAGCCGGCCAACTTCTCCACGGCCAGGGCGTAAGCCCAGTTGTTGGTCAGCGAGCAAAAGTAATCCAGCCGGTCTGTGTACGGCATCGATGCCAGGTAGGTGGTGCTCTCGGCGATCTTCTCGTGATTCCGGTGGAGATAGCCGAAGACCGGCTTGAGCTTGACCACGATCTCCCCGTCGAGCACGACGTCCATGCGGAAAACGCCGTGGGTCGAGGGGTGATGCGGCCCCATGGCGACTTCCAGCAATTCGCCATCGCCCGGGTGTTCCACGGCCTTGGGGAGGACCTCGTAGGACCGTGCGGCGGGCGCAGTGGGGATTTCCGGCGTGGGCATGGCCCGCATTAGAGGGGAAGACCGGGGATGATTCAAGCCGGCGCAGCGGTCCATTCGCTCCTCCAGACGCCTGCGTTCCGGTCGGACGCTCTCGTCGCCCCTTCCCTTGCGCCCGGCCTCAGCCTTCGATTGCCAGATACGCTCATGATTGCTATAAGGTGGAGTACCGAGGCCCTCGGGCCCGGGCCAACAACCACGACGGAAAGGACAGTTATGAGAATGGTGACCGCAGCCACGTTCAACGAGCCGGAGGACGCCGAACCCCTGCGCACCCGCTTGGAGGCCGCCGGCATTCGCGCCGAAGTTCAGGATGAGCGCAAACGGCAAAAATACTGGTTCCTATCCGAACCGCTGGCCGGTGTACATCTGCGCGTGGATCACGACAGGTTCGAGTCCGCCAGCCGCTTGCTGTCGGAATGGGACGCCACGGAGCATGTGCTTCACGCGGCGATTCACTGCCCGGCGTGCGACTCGTCGCGGGTCGAGTTTCCGCAGTTTACGCGCAAGTTCGTCTCGCCCGGCCTTTACGCGGTGTTGTGCGCGCTGCACCTCTTCGAGCGCAAGTTTTACTGCCAGGACTGCCACTACACGTGGCCAGTCAGCGAAAAGCTTCCTCGGCGGACGGACATCTTGGGCTGGCCCGTCAAGGAACGGCCGGCCGGCGTCGCCAATCCAAAGCCGTAAAGCGGCGGCGATCTCGCATCGGACGAGGGCGTGGAACAGGACGGAGCGCTGGCATTGCGCGCGGAAATGAACCAGCTTGGCCGCGGTGCCGGGCGCCGGCCCGCGGGGAGCGGGAAGCGCGGCCGGCTTCATCGGCAGCCGACAAAAATGGTCATGAGGACGTGGATTGCATTCGTCGCCGGGGCAAGTCTCGGGTTGGCCCTGATGTTGGGCTCCATGCTTTGGCACGAGCACCGGGAGAACGAGGCACGGCGAACCGAGAACGACGACCTTCGTGCGCGACTGGCCGCCGCGGCGGAGAAGATCAAGGAAATCGAGGAGGCTTCACAGACGGCGACGCGCGCGGCCG
>DATLZF010000140.1:0-4680 GCA_035574135.1 Candidatus Methylomirabilota bacterium | reverse complement strand
ATTCTGGATAATCCAACTGCGGCTGACCGGACGGTGCATGTGCGTCTGGACAGCAACCTGGGATCAGATTCCAGCACCACCGTGATCGTCGCGCCGTCCGAAACCACCAACACCTACGCCGTGACGCGGGAGAATCGCGGCGAATCGTCGGATCCGGCCCTGGCCCACGTGGTGGGGGGATTGAGCGCAGCCGTGAGTCCGGATAACTGGTTCCTGCAGGAGGGCGACGATGATCTGGTGGTGGAGTGGACCGTCACCGTGCCTGCCGGCGGGAGAGCGATCCTGATGCATTTTGCTGTGCAGCGCGAACCCACCGACGCCGCCGGTGCCGAAACCCAGGCGCGCGCGCTGGTGGACTTGAGCGAGCCCGAGGCCTTGACGGGCATGTCCCTCGAGGAACGCGCCGACGTCGTGAACTTCAACGTGTCACCTCTGCTCCCCGGTGCCGCGTCGCCGCGGATGCAGTTGGTGGTGATGCGTGAGGGCGGCTGGCTGCGGCTGGCCGTGCGCGGCACTCAGGGCCGGCCCTTCGTGTTGGAAGCTTCCAGTGACCTGGTGCACTGGACGCCGCTTGAAGCGGTGGGGTCGGGGGATGGGCAAATCGTTCTGCCGGAATTGTTGAATGGCGGCCAGAGCCAGCGGTTTTACCGCGCGCGGCTCGTGGAATAGGCGGGCGCAGCGCGGCGCCGGTGCAACCGTTGCCCAGACCGGAAGCCCTCGAGTTTGAAAGACGGGTTCCAGGCACCGGTGGACACGGAAGGACGCGAATGTGCCAGGTTTTCGGCTCGCCAACGAAGGATCAGAACGTTCGCTGCTGATTCGTATTCGTTGGTGTCCGTTCGTGGTTGAGAAAGGGGGGCCAAGGGTAACTTCTGGATTCGGGTCGGGAAGCTTCGGGCGCGGGTTTTCCTGTGCGGTGGGGCGTTCAATCCCGCCCTGCTCAGTAGCCTGAAGGTTGCGCCGTGACGCCGGTGACAATGGCCACGCCGTTGGAAGTGCCAAGCCGGGTGGCCCCGGCCTCGATCATGGCCAGCGCCGTGGCGGTGTCGCGAATGCCACCGGCCGCCTTGACGCCGAACTTGGGCCCCACCGCTTCCCGCAACAATTTCACGTCCTCGACTGTGGCGCCGCCGCTGCTGAAGCCGGTCGAGGTCTTCACGAAGTGCGCTCCGCTGTCGAGGATCAGGTGGCAGGCGCGGATCTTTTCCTCGCGCGTGAGGAGGCAGGTTTCGATGATGACCTTGACGGGCCGCTCGTCGGCGGCCTCGACCACGTCCCGCAGTTCGCGAAGGAGGTATTTGTCGTCCCCGTCCTTCAAGCGACCGACGTTGAGCACGACGTCGATCTCTTGCGCGCCGAGATCGAGGGCGGCCTCGGTTTCGAAGCGTTTGGCGTCGGCTTCCATTGCCCCGAGGGGGAAGCCCACGACGGCGGCCACCTTCACGTTGGTGTCCTCCAACAGGTGGGCTGCCAGTTCGACGCGCGACCCGTTCACGCAGACGGCGTGGAACAAATGCTGCCGCGCTTCGAGGCAGAGCCGCTCGATGTCCCTGGCACCGGCGTCGGCCCTGAGCAGCGTGTGGTCGATGTAACGGGCGAGGTCCGCGGGCGAATCGATCTTCATGTCGTGGATGTTCTCTACCTGAGTCGGCCGGGACCGACAAGCGCGGCCCGCTTTGTGTCCACTCGAGCCGGGTGGCCCGGGTCGGCTGGGAGGGGCTTTGCGAGATGCGTGACGAAGCTTTTTGCTGTTGGATGCGTTGCGCCGGCGCTTACCGTCGCCGCATGACAATTGCAGAAGTTCTGGGCGACGAAGAAATGCGGCGACGCGAGTTTCCCGTGGTTGCGGATCGTGTTTACCTGGCCCATGCCGGTGTCTGTCCGCTGCCGAGCCGGGTCAGCGATGCCATGCGGCGGTATGCCGAGACGGCGACGCTGCAGGATCAGGAGGAGGCGTTTGGCCCCGGGCGGCTCCGGGGCATCCGGGCGAGGATCGGGCAACTCGTGGGGGCGATGGCGGAGGAAATCGCCCTGGTGGGGCCGACTTCGCTGGCGCTCAGCTACGTGGCGGCGGGGGTTCCCCTGCGCAAGGGGGACAATGTGCTCATCTACCACGACGATTATCCCTCGAATGTGTATCCTTGGATGGCTCTGGCCGAACGCGGCGTCCAGGTGCGGCTGATGAACATCCGGAGTCTTGGTCGGATCCGCGCGATCGACGTGACGGGCCAGGTGGACGAGCAGACGCGGTTGGTGGCGCTGGCTTCGTGTCATTTCATTTCCGGCTGGCGACTCGATTTGGAGACGATCGGCAGGCACCTGCGCCAGCGGGGCATCCTGTTCTGCCTCGACGGCATACAGACGGTGGGGGCATTCCCCACGCCGGCGGCGCATTGCGATTTCATGGCGGCGGATGCCCACAAGTGGATGCTTGGACCCTGCGCGGCCGGGTTTTTGTATGTCAGGAAGGAACTCCAGGAGCGCCTCCGTCCGCCGGTGTTCGGCTGGCACAACGTGCGTTGCCCAAACTTCGTGGCGCAAGATGAGCTGACGTTTCCTCCCGACTCGCGCCGATACGAGGCGGGAACGGCCAATCTGGTCGGTCTGGCGGGCTTGGGGGCGGCGCTTGATCTCCTGCTGGAGTTGGGCATCGACGGCATTGCCGCCGAGCTGTTGCGCAAGCGGGCCCGAATCGTGCCGGCGTTGCAGGAACGCGGCTTCACAGTTCTCGAAGCCGACGCTCCGCCTGCTCACGCCAGCGCCATCGTCACTTTCTTTCGGCCCGGCACGGACATGTCCGCCCTGCATCGCAAGCTCACCGAGGCCGGCGTCGTTACGTCGTTGCGGGCGGATCGATCCGGCCAACGTTATGTGCGCCTCTCTCCGCATTTTTACAACACGGATGAAGAACTCGATCGGACGATGAAACTGCTGTGAGGCGATGCCAGGCGCTTGGCCAGGATGCGAAATCGAACAGGCGTCCCAGGATGGGCCTGGTGGTTGGTGGTACCTGGGGTCTGCGCGTTTGTTCCTCCGCGACTGGAGCGCCTCGATGAGTCCGATCCGGCCGGCGCCGGAGCGGTGTCGAGGATGCCATGTTTTGCATTGACCCTCGACGGCCGTTTTCTACCGTCGCCTCATGCTCCTCAAGATCGTCAAGACGGTTTTGCCGCTTG
This sequence comes from Candidatus Methylomirabilota bacterium, assembly GCA_035574135.1. Lineage (GTDB taxonomy): Bacteria > Verrucomicrobiota > Verrucomicrobiia > Limisphaerales > DATLZF01 > DATLZF01. Next base: position 1,504 of record DATLZF010000140.1, on the reverse strand, counting down.
CGGTGTCGTTGTTCGCCGGGACACTGTTTGGCGCAGACAGCTCCGGCGTGCGTATCACCGAAGAGCCGGACAAGCTGCGCGTCGAGATCAACGGTGAGTTGTTCACTGAATACCGCTTCCAGGGCGCGCCGCACGTGTATTTCCATCCGCTCCTCGGGCCGGGCGGGCGACGCATGACCCGCGATTGGCCGATGAGGGAGACCCCCGGCGAAGAACGCGATCATCCGCATCATCGTTCGCTGTGGTATGCGCATGGGGACGTGAACGGCGTGGACTTCTGGGCGGAGACCCCCCGGTCCGGCAAGATCGTGCACGAGAAGTTTCTCGAAGTGAAATCCGGCCGTGAGGTCGGGGTGATCCGGTCGGCCAATCGATGGATCGCGCCGAACGGAGACGTGACGTGTACGGACGAGCGGACGTTCCGCGTTTACAACCGGCCAGGCGGGGAGCGGTTGTTCGACTTCGAGGTGACGCTCAAGGCCGGTGATCGGGAGTTGGTGCTGGGTGACACGAAGGAAGGTTCGATGGCCATCCGGCTGAACGAGACCATGCGCCTCAAACACAACAAGGAAAACGCCGGCCAGCCTCCGGGAAGCATCGTGCTGAGCACGGGTGTGCGCGATGGCGACGCTTGGGGCAAGCGGGCCGAGTGGTGCGATTACCACGGGCTGGTGGACGGGCAGCGCGTCGGGGTGGCCATTTTCGATCACCCCAAGAATCCGGTGTATCCCACCTACTGGCATGTGCGCGACTACGGCTTGTTTGCGGCCAATCCCTTCGGTGTCCATGATTTCGAGAAAAAACCCAAGGGGACCGGGAACCTCGTGGTACCGGCCGGCCGCAGCGTGACGTTCCGCTATCGCTTCTACCTCCACGAGGGCGACGAAAAGCAGGCGAAGGTGGCGGAGAGATACAAGGAGTATCAGGCGGGCCTGTGAGGTCTATCGAGATCGGGTTGCTCCGCTGGCCTCAGGGCCGGAACAGACGGAAGAACTTCTTGTTCGCCTCGGCCGTGGTGGTGGTGTAGGTCCAGCGCCCGTCGAAGATCGCAATCAGACCGGGGTCCACGTCCGTCCAGTGCTCGGCTGTCGGTGTTTCCGCGCATTGGAGATGGAATCCCTGCGTGTCCTCCGGCCAGGAGAGCCGGAGCTCGCCGAAGCCCAGGTTTTCCAGGAGCAGGTGGGGTGGCACGATGTTGCGGGAAAAGTAATTGTCGAAAGTAACGTCCACACCTTCGGGCTGGGTGTTGTTCAGGGAAAACGCCAAGAGGCCCCCTATGCCCTCTTGAAAAGTGCCGTCCGAGGCGGTTGCCGTTGCAATTGGAGTGGCCAGGTTGGGTAGCTCATAGATGAACCCTTGGAGGTCCTGGCCCTTGCCTTGGAACACGAATCGATAGTCCTTCTCCGGGTTGAGGGTGACCGGAACCGGAAGTGAACCAGGGATGGAGCGGGTCGATTCATTGAGAATCCGCACGATGGTGGCATAGGGACCCGCTGCTGAACGT
>DATLZF010000139.1:0-3086 GCA_035574135.1 Candidatus Methylomirabilota bacterium | reverse complement strand
AGAGCTTCGCCTGCGTTCCCTTCCCACTGCCCGGCGGTCCGACAAGAAGCAGTCGCATACGTTACCTGCTTTTGCGAGTGGTTGGACTTGGCCGATCGTCTGCTTGCCACAGCATTGTCCAGGTTGATCATTGCCGTTGCTATAGCAAAAAAAAAGGAAAAAGGACGAAGTCCTTTTTCCTTTTCGTCGCTTCCGCCTGTCTCCCCCTTTAGTCCTCCGTCAGGGCGGGGTAGTTCCGCATGACCAGATGGCTGTTGATCTTCTGCACCAGGTCGAGCGCCACGCTGATCACGATGAGCAGGCCGGTGCCGCCGTAGAAACTGGCGACCGTGTAGTTCACCTCCATCGCGGTGGAGATGATCGTCGGGATGATGGCGACGATGGCGAGGAACGCCGCGCCGACATAGGTGATCCGCATCATCACCTTTTCCAGATATTCGGCGGTGCGCTTGCCCGGCCGGTAGCCCGGGATGAAGCTGCCGTAATCCTTGAGGTTGTTCGCGATGTCCTTCGGGTTAAAGACGATGGCGGTCCAGAAGTAGCAGAAAAAGTAAATCAGGACAATGTAGCAAAGGTTATACAAGTAACCATGCTCCCGGAACGATGCCTCCAGGTACGACGCCCACACCCAGCCGAGCGATTGGGACATCCACTGGAAGACAAACACCGGCAGCAGGAGCAAGCTGCTTGCGAAGATGACGGGCATGACGCCTGCCTGATTCACGCGCAGCGGCAGGTACTGCCGCGTGCCGCCCCAGACGCGCCGGCCGCGCACGTGCTTGGCCGACTGGGTCGGGATGCGGCGCTGCCCCTTGGTGATGTACACCACGGCCACGACGACCGCCACAAACAGGAAGATTAGCACAGCGAGTTTCTCGAGGCTCACGTCGCCGCCGACGCCGCTGCCGCCGAGCATGAAGATCGACGGCCGGAAATGGCCGCGCTCGGTCAACAGGCTGAGGGTCGCGTCGGGGATCCGAGCCACGATCCCCGCCATGATGATAAGGCTGATGCCGTTGCCGATGCCGTACTCATCGATTTGTTCGCCGATCCACATCAGGAACACGGTCCCCGTCGTGATGGTCAGTACGGAGACGAGGACGAAGTCCCAGGTTGCGTAGCGGGGGATCGCCAGTCCCATCCCTCCTTCCTGCTGCGAGCGGCTGATGAGGCCGACCCAGACCGCCGCCTGAAACAGGCAGATAACGACGGTGAGGTAGCGCGTGTATTCGTTGATTTTCTTGCGGCCGCTCTCCCCCTCTTTTTGCAGCTTTTCCAGCGGCGGGTAGACGGTGCCGAAGAGCTGCAAGATGATCGACGCGGAAATGTAGGGCATAATGCCCAGGCCGAAGATCGTGCTCTGGCTCAGATTGCCGCCGGAGAACATCGAGATGACGCCGAGGATGCCTTCCTCGGAACCGGCCATGGCCTTGGCCATCTCGAGCTGGTTGACCATCGGCAACGGAATGTGGAAGCCGATGCGGTAAATGGCCAGGAACAGGAGCGTGATGAGGATCTTCTGCCGCAGCTCCTTAATGCGAAAAATGGTCACCAGCCGCGAATTGAGGGCGGCGCGCCACTGGTGCCTGACAAATGAACCCACGGCGGCCATCAGTGTATCTCCTTGGCGATCTCGCCCGGCTGGGGGCGGTTATTGTTGTTTCATCGGGCGCGGCCTCATCTTGTTCTTCTGCGGCTTGGCCGGCGGCGGGATCACCTCAACGGTCCCACCTTTGGCGGTGATCTTCTCGGCAGCCGATTTCGAAAAGTGATGGGCCTTCACGTTGAACTTCTTGGTGACTTCTCCCTCACCCAGGATTCGTACACCATCTGCCTGCCCCTTGGCAAGGCCAACCTTGCGCAGGGCCGCCAGATCCACCGCATCGCCGTCGTTGAACGCCTTGTCGATGTCGCCCACGTTGACGACGAGGAAGCGTCGGTCCCACCTGCCGTGACTGAAGCCGCGTTTGGGGATGCGGCGGAACAGAGGCATCTGGCCGCCTTCAAACGTCAGGTGCGGCACGTTGGCGCCGGCGCTGGCGTACTGCCCCTTGTGTCCGCGGCTGGCGGTCTTGCCGTGCCCGCTGCCGATGCCGCGGCCGACGCGTTTCTTCTTCTTGCGGCGGTTAATGTCCTGATGAACGGTGCTGAGGTCCATGAAAGGGAAACTCCTCAAGAGGACCGGCGGAACTGCCGACGCCCCTTTTTGCTGATCGGTGCCAGGCGAGCTAGAGCGAAACGCCGCGCAAACGGGCCACTTCCTCCTTCGTCCGTAACTGCAGCAGGCCGTTGATGGTCGCCTTGACGAGGTTCATCGAGTTGGTGCTGCCGTGGACCTTGGTAAGGATGTTGTGAATCCCGCAGGCCTCCAGCACGTCGCGCACGCCCGGCCCGGCCTTCACGCCTGTGCCGGGGCCAGCGGGCACCAGGATGACCTTACTGGCGCCGAACCGGCCGATAATGCGGTGCGGAATCGTTTCGCCGGCCAGCATGATCTTGCGCTGACGCTTGAGCGTCTCGTGCGCGTCCTTGGCAGCCTTCTCGACGGCCGGCGGCACCTCATTGGCCTTGCCGTAGCCCCAGGCGACACGGCCATTGCGGTCGCCGACGACCACCAGGGCGTTGAAGCTGAAGCGTCGGCCGCCCTTGACGACCGCCGCGCAGCGACGAATCTTGACGACGCGTTCCTCGAAGCCGTCGGCCCGGCCTTCCCCACGTTCTTTTGCCACGATGCGTCCCCTTTGCTCAGAACTGCAGCCCGCCCTCGCGAGCCGCCTCAGCCAGCGCTTTCACGCGGCCGTGATACTTGTAGTGCCCGCGGTCGAACGCCGCCTTGGTAATGCCCTTGGCCTTGGCGGCCTCCGCGATCTTGCGGCCGACGGCAACCGCCGCCTTGACGTTGCCGCCGTAGCCGTTCCCTAGGCTGTTGGCGGCCGCCAGCGTGACGCCGGCCGCGTCGTCGATCAGCTGGGCATAAATGTGCATGTTGCTGCGGTACACCGACAGCCGCGGCCGCTCCGGGGTGCCGAAGATGCGGTTCCGGACATGTCGCGCGCGCCGAAGCTGCTGTTTGTGTTTCGCTTTCT
>DATLZF010000138.1:0-5345 GCA_035574135.1 Candidatus Methylomirabilota bacterium | reverse complement strand
GCGGTTGGCCGGACCGAGTTACCTCCCCGCCGACACCGCCTTCGACTCCGCCCGAGAACGGCCGGGCAAGCAGCCACCGAAGGATCACTCAATTCATCGCCGATCCCCGGTGGCTGGCGACGAGCCGACCGCGCACGAACTTGTGACATTGCACGCAGCTCATGGTCACCTGGAGGTAGGCCAGCGCGGCGCCGTCCAGGTTTTTGTCGCGCGCCGCCAGGATGAGCGACTCGACTTCGCGGCGGAAGGCGGCGTTAAACTGCGTGTATTCGGGATTCTCGAACAGCGGCCACTCCGCGGCCCGGCTCATGGCCGCCAGCTTCCGGGCGTGCTCGCGGATCAGCACATGATCTTCGAGGGTCAGCCCTTCCAGAATCTTTTGGGCGTGTTCGAGCTTCTGCTGCATGAACTCCCGAGCGGCCCGATTGCGCCGGCTCTGGGCAACGCTGTCCATCACCCCCGCCACCGACGCCATGACGGTCACGGTGAACAGAAACAAGAGCGTCCGTTTCATAATCGGCCTTCCACCATGTCCGGGCAGGCGTCCGGCGTTGGCCGGAGCGCCCGCCCCTGCTCGGGACGCGGAGCCGCCTCAGGCGGCGAAGCCAAACCGGAACTTCTCCTCCTCCGGTTTGATGCCGAGGCTGGCGCACACCCGGCTGGCCGCCAGCATCCCGGCCGCTGTCTTTACCAGACGGTCGAATTCAGCCCCTTCGAGAGGCAATCCCTCGTGATGGATGCTGTGCAACCGGAGCCCGCGTTCGAGGAGTTCAACCAGGAACTCCTCCAGCGCCACTGGATCATCCGTCGCGAAATGGCTCGGCCGCCCGTGCTTCCTGAGGCCCACGGAGAATTCAACTGTGTACTTGGGTAACATGGTTCGCCTACGTTGATGATTTGACCGTTTGCCACCGCCCGCGGCCCAGCCCCAGCGCGTTTCGGGGCCGCTTTCGCCGCCTCCGGCGGCGCTACTGCACCTTGACCTCGACCGACGCGGTCTTTCCTTTCTCTTCCTTCGGCAGGTGCACCGTCAGCACACCGTCCTTGAACTCCGCCGTCACCTTGGCCGGGTCGGTGCCCTCGGGCAGAGCGAAACTCCGCAGGAAGCTCCCGTAGGAGCGCTCGATGCGGTGATACTTCTTGTCCTTCTCCTCCCTCTCGAACTTCCGCTCGCCGGAAAGGGTGAGCATGCCGTTGAGCACGCTGACCTTCACGTTTTCCTTCGAGACCTCGGGCAGCTCCGCCTTGATGAGGTACTCCTTCTCATCCTCGGTGATGTCCACCAGCGGCGCCCACTCGGTCACCTTCATTTCCTCACCGCGATCCGGCACCTTGGGGAGCCGGCCGAGCAGCGGGGCCAGCCTGTTCTGCATCTCCTCCATTTCCTTGAACGGATCCCATGTGGAGAAGGGACTCCATTTCGTGATGTTCATAGCTCGATCACTGGCGGGAAATTGACCACGTCCCGCCGGAGCAGGCTTCCCGCCTCGCGCCCGCTCGCGGCGACGATTGCCCAGCACCCCGGAGCTCCGCACCCGCCCTGCTGTCACAACCGTGTCTCATCGCACCACATTTCCCGACGCCCTCATCCCGGCCCACTCTTCGGGTCAGGCCGGAACAAAATCATGTTCCTTCTCCCGCACCACCAACACTGGGCAGGTCGCATGGCGCACGACGCTCTCCGCGGTACTGCCCAGGAACACGTGCTTCAATCCCGTATGCCCGTGGGTCGAGAGGACGATCAGGTCGGCGTTCACCTCTTGCGCGGCGGCCACGATCTCCCGATACGGGCTGCCGCAGCGCACGAGCGCCGTCGCCTTCACGCCGGCCGGGATCTCGCGCTCGACCCACGCCTTCAGTTCGCGCTCGGCACCGGCCTTCATTTGCGACTCCAGCGTGGGCAGCACGGCTGCCTCGCCTTCGCCCACCAGAGCCGGGGTTTGCACCACGTTCACCAACACCAGTGCGGCTTTGAACTGCCGCGCCAACGGCAGCGCGTAGCACAACGCCTTGCGCGAGCACGCGGAAAAATCCAGCGGCACCAGGATCCGCCGCAACGCAATGGGCGACAACGGAGCCCACTCCTCCGCGGGACCCGGCATGGGCACCCGTCGGTCTCGCGGGCCCAACTCCACCGTCACGCCACCGGCAACTCGTGAGGGTTTGAATTTCATATCGGGCCTTTCGCTGCTTCTGTTTTTCCGCTTGTCTCTGCGCGTAATGTATTCCGCCGCCGTCCCGGCACTACACCTGTCTTGCGAATAGCCGGCTGTTTCTAGCCTGGAGGCGAGCAAGGGGAAGGCGCTGGATTTTCGCCTTTGAAGCGGGCCTTCACATCACTAGATTGCCCGCGCGATGGACGAAGGGCTGCGCAGCGAGTTGAGCAAACAGGGCGTCTTCACGACGACCCTCGAGGAGCTTTACAACTGGGGCCGGCAGAACTCCGTGTGGCCTCTCCAGTTCGGTCTGGCGTGCTGCGCCATCGAGATGATTGCCACCACCATGGCCCGTTACGATCTCGCCCGCTTTGGTGCCGAGGTGTTTCGCCCCTCCCCGCGCCAGGCCGACCTGATGATTGTGGCCGGCACGGTGACGAAGAAAATGGCGCCCCAGGTCGTCCGCCTCTACAACCAGATGCCGGAGCCCAAATACGTCATCGCCATGGGTGCCTGCGCCATCTCCGGCGGTCCGTTCAAGCAGGGCTACAACGTGCTCAAGGGGATCGACCGCTATATCCCGGTGGACGTGCATATCCCCGGCTGCCCACCGCGCCCCGAGGCGTTGATCCATGCGTTCATGACCCTCCAGAAGAAAATCGCGGAGCAATCCCTGACCGGGCCGGGCCGCCCGCGGCATCTTCAGCCCGAAGCGCCCAGTGAATTCCCCGTGCCCCAATTCGGCGAGCACGACCTCGTGCCGCCGAGCAACCCTTCCATCTGGCATCCGCCGAAATTGACCCGGGCCGGTTGATCGCCTTCTCCAGCGCGACGCTCCGCGGCCCTTAACGCGTTCGGTCCAGCAGGGCCAGACCGCCCAGGCCGAAAAGCACGTTGGGGCTCCACGCCGCCAACCACGACGGCACGCGACCGCTGGCCCCGAGCGTCAGCGAGAGCTGCAAAGCGACGAAGTAGGCAAAGCAAATGACGATGCTGCCGGCCACGCCGACATAGACGTTGCGCCGGCCGGAGGCCGCGCCAAAGGGAATCGCGATCAGCACCACCACCAGGCACGTCCACGGCGCCGCCAGCCGGCCGTGCAGTCGCGTGGCCAGCAACGCCTCGTTACCCGAGTCGGGATGCGTTTGGAGATACTCGATGATCTCCAGCGCCGAGAACTGCGCCCGTCGGGCGTCGCGCAGACTGCGAATGTTGCTCATGCGGATCTCGGTGCGGATCTGTTCCGGCGTCTCGGATAGCTCCGCCAGCACCAGCAGGTTGGTTTCGGATCGCTCCGGCAAGGCGCCCGGGCGGGGCGGATAGAGCAACTCGGTGACGTTCGTGAAACGCCACGCCCCCTCAACATACCGGGCCCGGTCGGCCGAAACCGTCCGCACCGTGCCGTCGGGCAACCTCCAGTAGAGCTGCGGGCGGATCATCTCGCCCGAGGCCAGATGACACGCCTCGGCCACCCAGCGGCGCCACTCGCGAGTGTTCTCGAAGGCCATCGGCCGCTCCCACTCCCGCGCCTCCAACCGCGCGGCGTCTTTGGTGCGCCGATGCAGGATCTCCTCCGCTCGCTCCGCGCTGCGGGGCACCCACAGCTCGTTCAGGGCCAGCAGACCCAGGCTCCCCAGCACGCCGACACCAAAATACGGCAGCGAGATCCGGCCCAGGCTCAGGCCGGCCGCGCGCATGGCCGTCAACTCATGGTGCCGGCTGTGATTGGTCAGCGCGTAAAGCGACGCCAGCAGCAACGCGACCTGGACGATGGGAAACACCAGCCACTCGGGCAGCTTGACGAGATAATACTCGGCAACATCCAGCCCCGTGAGCCGCAACTTCTGGAAATCCGACAGCTCATCAACCAGGTTGAAGGCCAGCCAGAAAACCAGGAACCCAGCCAGGCAATAGCCAAATGGGATCAGCAGTTCGCGCAACAGATAGCGGTCGAGCAGACGCATCGGGCGCGCAGGCTACGGGGGCGCGCGAAGATTGGCCAGCCCTTCCCGCCGCGACGCTCGCGGCCCGGGGCGAGGCGCGATCCCCGCACCATGGCCGCCGCCCCTGCGAGAAGAGCGCCCAGCCCCGATTCGACGCACGAGACGAATGAGCGCCCCCCGAGCGGCCGATGTGGAAGTCGGCGCTCCATGACTTCCAACGAGATCTGCCCGAGTTCGAGCAAGCCGTGCGCTCGCTCACGCGGCGCGCCGCCGCTCACGGCTCATAGACGCGCACCCGATAGAACCGGCTCACCGCCTCGCGCGGCGACACGGGCACCCGCGTCACCCCGTTGGTGGCGGAGAAGAACGGACGATTCTCCGGGACGTCCAGGAACTGCCAGCCCGAGGTGGTCCCAAAATCCGAGTTCGCCCGCCACTGCACCTCGAAGCCGCGGTTGGGCAGGCGCGGATAGGAGATGAAGGCGCTCTCACCCTGTACCTCGATTCCGATGCCCCAGGCCGAAGCCGCATCCTGCGGGTCCGTGCCGGTCAGGTACTCCAAGCCGTTGCGGCCCCGGTCTCCATCCGGGTCGGCGGCCGACAGCGCGGCCGGCGCGTTCGTCGAGCCGAAGTGGGCGATCTGCCAGTCGGCAAAGCTCTGATACGCGGCCAGGTCGTTGGTGATCCACCGGCTCAACAGCGCCACGGCCTGCGTATCCACGATCGTGCTGGCGCGGGGAGGCATCTGCCCGGCGCCACGGATCGAAATGCGCGCGAGCAGCATCGAGTGGTCAAGCGAGCCCGGAACGACCACCCGGTTCGAGGCGTTTCCGCCGGGATTGACCAACGGTCCGTTGACGAGATTCACCTGAGGCAGGGCGCGGAACAGGCGCGCGTCGAAGTTGGCCTGAGCTGAACCGCCGGGTTGGTGGCAGAAGGCGCAATTGGCCGCGAGATACGAGCGCACGCGCTGCTCGACGCTGACGGTCTCGTTGGTGGGATGCGCCAGGGCGCGGAGCGTGTTCAATGGCGGCACCGCCGGGCTTGCGCTGAAGTAGCCCGCAAACTGGAGGGAGCGAAGCTGGTTGTCCGTAACCCCGTTCGGATAGAGGAAGTCGCGGTTCAACTGCGCCGTGTTGAACCCCAGCGCCAGCCCGCCCTGGGTCGGCCCCGTGTGACATTCGAGGCACTCGGTTCGCCCGGGGTAATGCCACACCTGGGTGCGGACCGTGTCACCGTCGTAAAC
>DATLZF010000137.1:0-4715 GCA_035574135.1 Candidatus Methylomirabilota bacterium | reverse complement strand
TCCACCCCGGCCCGCCACCAGCGCGCTTCCCAACTCCGCCACCAGTCCAGCCAGCTCACCGCCACTTCCACCCGCGCCACCAAGCGCCGGGCGTGCCGCACCAGCCTGGCCGGCAGGCGCACCATTTGCTTGAGCAGCGTCCGCACGGTCCAGCTCTGGCACTCGTCGGGCAGGCAGAGCAGTTGCACGGCTTTCATCAGGTTGCAGGCCAGCGCCGCCAGGGCGTAAAACATCCGGTTGGCCACCAGGCTTTCGCAGGGCGGATGGTGCAGGTCTGGAACCTGCTCCTCCTGCGCGAAGAACTGGCGGCCCGCGGGCTGGACTGGGAACGGCCCCGCGTGCGGTGAGGCTCTCGATCACCGGTGCGCTGCCGATGGCTGAAGGTTGTCGCCCCGGCTGAGTGTCAAGCGCGTTGGCACGCCGCCGGTACTGGCCACCAAGTAAAGTTCAAAACCTTCGTGGCGATCCGAGGCAAAGGCGACGTCGCGGCTGTTTGCAAGCCAGACCGGATGAGCATCGGTCGCGGCATGGTTCGTCACGCGCGCCAGGCCACCGCCGTCGGGCCGCACGAGATATAGCTCCGCGTTGCCATCACGCTCGGACACGAAGACGATCCACTGGCCGTCCGGCGACCAGGCCGGCGAAGTGTCAGCGGCGACGTGGGCGGCAACGACTTGAACATTGGTGCCGCCGGCATCCATCACGAAGATGTCGAAGTTCCCCGATCGATTCGAGGCGAAGGCGATCCGCAAGGCGTCGGGAGAGGCAGCGGGCTGGCGTTCCGCAGCCGCGTCCTGGGTCAATCGCGCCAGGCCGGCGCCATTGGTGTTCATCCGGTAAATCTCCGCGTTGCCGTCGCGCTCGGAGACGAAGACGAAATTGCTCCCGTCCGGCAGCCAGGCGGGATCGTAGTCCGGTGACACGCTGGCCGTCAGCCGCGTGGCAACCGCACCGGGTTGAGCGGGCATCAAATAGATTTCCGAGTTCGTGTCGCGATCCGTGACGAACAGCAGCCACCGGCCATCGGCCGAAAGCACCGGGCTGGAGTCCGCCGCCGGATGGTCGGTCAGTCGCACCGGTCGCGGACTGAAGCTGTCGGTCAAGTAAAGCTCCTGGTTGCCATCGCGGGTGGAGGTGAACGCCAGTTGTTAAACCGGCGCCGTGGACAGATCGCCGCCTGATCCGCCAAACTCCGACGTGTTGCCGTCCGGATCCGTCACGGTGGCGTTGAGATGAAAGAACGCGCCGGTGTGGCCGGCGGGAAGGGCCGCTTCCGCCGCAAATCGGCCGTCGTACACGCGTCCGTGGGCGATGAAGATTTCGCCTTCGTCCGCCGGGTCCTGGAACAACTCCACGACACTGCCGTTTGGCGCGGCGGCGGTGCCCGACACCAGCCCTGCGCCGAGGGCCGTAATCGCGGGCGACGCGATCTCCCGGTTGCCTCCGCCGGTCAGCCGGATTCCTTTGCCGGCGTTGGCCGTGATGGAATTGTTCTGGATGGTATTGCGCAGCGAGTCGGCGCCATCGACCTCCACCCCGGCGGCGTTGCCGGTGATGCGGTTCCGCGCCACGAGATTGTCTGCGGCGCCGCTTTCAAATCGGACGCCTGCCGCCAAGTGATCGCGAATGGCGTTCTCCAGGACATGATTGCCGCCGGCGCCGTGAAATCTCACGCCCGCTTGATTCGCAAAAATCTCGTTTCCTTGCCGGATGAGGTTGCCGCGGGCGGCATCGCGCACGACGATGGCCGCGTCCGAATGAGCGAACAGACGATTGCCCGCGACAAAGCAGTTGGTCGTCGTCGCACCCTGCAGTTGCACGCCGATCTCCTGTTCGAACAGCTCATTGCGGCCGGCCGGATCTTCGCCGCCGATGGCCACGTCCGAGGCGCCGTCCACGAGGACACCGTGCGTGACGTTGGACGCGATCAAGTTGCGCTGGATCACCACGTCACGCGCGCCGTTGCGGATCACGATGCCCCGCTTGTTACCCGTAATGATGTTCCCTTCCAACGCATCGGCCCCGCCGATCAAGGTTTGTTCCGCGCCATCTTCGACGATGATGCCCGCTGCCTGCCGCGTTCCCTGGCAGCCGCCGCCGCCACCAGCAGCCCGGAACAGCGGCGCCGTCTCTTCCGGGAAGCTGATGACCGCGCTACGCACCTGGTTGCCGCGTGTGCCGGTACCGGCAATCCGAATGCCGGCGCCCAGGCTGTTTTGGATCGTGAGGCCCGGTCCCGGCGGCGTGCCGATGCGGTTATCGCTCGCGCCAGCTTGAATGCGAATGCCGTCGCCATCGTTGCCGCCGCCGAGATCGCACAGCCCGATTTGCGCGCCACGAAGTTGGTTGCTGGCGGTGCCAGGGCCTTCGAGGAGCAGACCGTGCCCGCTGTTTCGGGCCAGGAGCAGATCGTCCAGCACGTTGTGGTGAGCGCCACCGCGAACTGTCACTCCATTGGCATTGAAGTTCAGAAAACCGGAAACGCGGTTGCGTTGGGAACCGCCGGTCAGGACGAGGCCATCGCCACCGTTGAAGGTGGAGCGGACCGATAGCCGGTTGTTGTCCGCGCCGGTGACCACCATGCCGTGGCCCAGACAACCCAGGATGGTAATGGACAAGTCGTTGTTCTCCGCATCCAGGAGCCGCACGCCATCTTCCGCGCAGTTAAACGCCTCGACGCTGAGGGAGTTGCCGGTCACGCCGCGGCCGTCCACGATCATCCCCACCGGTCCGCCGAAGAAGTCGAAACCGCAACGCAAGCCCGTGACGACGTTCTCCAACCGCACGCCGGCGGTGAGATTGTCGCTGCCCTGCACGAAAATCGTGAATGGGTTGACGGCGGGGTCGGCACCATCGCCGCTGACGCCGGAGATGAGGATTCCGTAATCCGCGTTGTCACTGCAGCTCGCGTTCACGCGGGTGCGCACCGGCGGTCCGCCCGCTCCGCTGACCAGCGCGATGCCGCTGCGGCGATTGGCGTTGGCGTTAACCTTGATCACGTTGTTCGAGGCGCCGCCCGTCACGATGACGCCATGACCGCCGTTCGCCGACGCGAAGCCGTTGGAGAGGACATTGTTGATCACGCCGGCTCCCTCGAGTCTCACGCCGTCGCCGGTATTGGCGGACGCGCCAACCTGCGAGGGAACCACGCCGCGAGCCTGAATCGTATTGTCCCGGGCGTCTTCGGAGAGCAGCACGCCGTGGCCGAGGTTTCCGGTCCCGGGCACAACGGTCGTGTTGGAGCGCACGCCCGTCTCAATGAAAACCCGATTACCGCTGGCGCCGCCGGTGAGCGTGATGCCGTTGGCGCGGTTGCTGCGCGCGATGAGGTGAATCACGTTGTCGGCGCCGCCGGCCACGTGGACGCCATCCCCTGCGTTATTGTCGCAGCGAACATCCAGGAAGTTGCGCGACCCCCGGAGCAGGATGCCGTGACCGCCACTGCCCCGGACAGTGACGAGGTTCGTGGTGTTGACCCCATCGAGCGTGAGCGTGCCGGTCAACGCGGCGCCGCCGAAGGTCCTCAAGGTGTCGTACTCGCTACTAAAAGTCACCGGCCCAGGTGCGTCTTCATTGAGGACCATGAAATCGGCAAACGCCGCGCCGACGGGCCAGCGGGGGGAGGCGTTCCAGCCCCGATCGGGAAACACGAAGTCGCCTTCCTCGTACGGCGGATCCAGGCTTTCGAACACCCCGGGCGAGGTCTCGATCACGTCCCGGTCATCCAAGGGACTTGCTGTGCCTGCCGCGAACGCCAAGGCCCGTTGCAAGTTGATCACCGACGTGCCACCCACCTCGATGCGCGCGCCCGGTGATCGACCCGGTTCCACCACGAAGCTCCGTTCGGCCCGCCCCGCCGGTGTGATGAAGCGAATCAGTATCGTTTGCGCCTGGCCGTTGGTGGGTGCCAGCGCGGCGGGCACGCTCAACGCCACTTGTTCACCGAAGAATTCGCCGAACTGCAACGGAGCCGGCGGCAGGGTGGCGAATTGCACGTACACGAATTCGTCGATGGCTCCAAGGTTGGCCATCTGGAACAGGATGGGTGTGCCCACCGGCCCGCGATCGGGTGTCATGGACTGAATCACCGGGGGGCCGAGCACGCGGAAGAACGGCGTGCCGCCCCGGCGAACGTCGTTCGTCGCCACCTGGCGAATGATCTGGATGGTTCCGCTCTGCGCGCCTTGCGGCACGCGGACGGTGACGTTCCCGGAGGCCCCGCTCTTGTTCGCGGCTTCCACTCCACCGCCAAAAACGAACTGGTCTGTCGCGGAGAAACCAACGCCCGTGATCGTGACCGGCGTTCCCGGGAACGCACCTCCCAAGAAATCGGGGTGGGCGGCGAATCCCTCCCGTTCGGTCATACCCTGCACGGTGGGCGGAATGGCGAGTTGGAACTGCCGGTTGGCAATTCGGCCCTGGGCGATGATGCGGAGGTCGTACGCCCCTTCGGCAAGGGCGACCAACTCCGCCGGCGTTTGCACAGTAAGTTGTTCTCGCTGCGCATCGAGAGAGTTGACCGCCAGGACGGTTCCCTCGTAGAAGCGCCCCTCGGACAACAGGCCGAACAAGACGGCGTTCTCCGGATTGGTCAGCGCGTAGGGCGCGCCGCGGAGAACGATGTTGACCACTTGACCCGGCGCCACCGCAGGCGGCGACACGTCGAGTATCTCCAGCTTGAAAGGCTCTCCGACCTTGATCAGAGCGGTCTCCAA
>DATLZF010000136.1:0-2980 GCA_035574135.1 Candidatus Methylomirabilota bacterium | reverse complement strand
CGGGCCGCTCCACCAGGCCGTCCCGATCGCGACCTGCTGGTAACCCTGGTTGTAGGTCGTCGCGACGCTCCACGACCCGCCCGGCGGGAGCTTCCAGATCGTCCACTGCCCTCCGAGCCCGAACTGCCGGACGTACAACGTCCCCGTCAGAGGATCGACCGCATTGTGATCGTAGCCATGGCTCACGGCGAGTGGCGTCCGCCCGAAGAACGTCCAACTGTTCGACCGGGCGTCGTACGTCATGTAGTTCGGGGTGTTGTAGTGGTCCGCGCCGGTGAAGTGCAGCACCAGGCGACTGGAATCCCATGCCCCGGAAAACGCGTAGGGCAACTGATTCCCGGCGGTAGAACCCTGACCCAACACGGCGTTGATGTTGTTCGTGCTGAGCAGAGCCCACGTCCCCGACGGCATCTGCGAAGCGACCGTTCCGAGGACCGTGTCGGATTGTGCGAGCGCTTGCGCCACGCCTCCTCCGCCTGCACCCTGTGTCAGGCAGGCGGCCAGGCAACTCAACGCCAGCAGACGTCCGAACCGCCGAGTCTCGGTCTTCCGCGTCCCAGTCTTCATCCGAGTCGCGCCTCCGGGCGGCGATCGGTCACCGCGATGCCCCAACTCGAACTGGCCGGTGCGGCCTGGGAGGAGGTAGAGGCTCGCCGCCATGCAGACACGGCGAGCGGTGCGCTCTCTTCGGCAACCCGGCTGTCAGCCATCGCGCTGACCCGTGGCTTTGCGTCCCCGCCTCACGACGGGTTTGCCTTTGTCGGTAGAGGCCCCTTTTGTCCCGTTGCCCCTGAGTGTCCTCTCGTCCAGTACAGTTTGACTACCGCCGGCCGGGGGCTGGTGCAAAGGGAGTACCACATCTTGGAGTCGGCGGGTAGTAGCTTCAAAACGCCGAGCCAGATGCGCTTTCGGCGCCGGGGTTGCGTGGCCACGTTGGGGGTTGGCCGCGGGCGGGAGCGTCAGAAATTCGTCAGGACTGTCGCACCTGGCACACCTGGGCCGGCAACACGCGTCCGAGCATCGACCAAAGGCCCAAACGCAACGCCCCGGGGGGGCCTCGCAGCCCCCCCGGGGCGCCCGCAATGACTACGCTGAGACTGCGACTGCCGAGCTCTTCCGCTCAGTTCACCGCCTGGCGACCTCCGGGTGGCGCGGAGCGGCCACGGCGGACCCGCTGCACTCTCGCCCAGGCGGCCACGCCGATCATGCCCATGCCCAGGAAAACGAGCGGCGCGGGCTGGGGTACGGTCGCTGTGAGATTGACGCTCGCCTGCTGCCCGGTGAACGCGAGCCCAGGCCCGACGGTGCCTCCGGGAAATGAGATATTGAGCTGCGCCTGAGCGATCGAGCCAGGGCCCAGGTAGTACGTCGGATCGCTTCCGAAACCGAAGTATTCCGTCAGGTCAGGGTTCACGTAGAGCAGGGAGAGGCTTCCGACCAGGGAGGCCAAGCCGAAACCCGAGTAAGAAAGCGTGGCCGGTCCGGCGAATGCAGCCTGGAGAAGTGTCGATCCGGGCGTAATGCCCGCCGCGGGGACCCCTCCGGTGAGCGTCAGCGACCCTCCGGAGCCGTAAAAGTTCATGAACGCATCACCGCTAAGGTCGAAGGACCCGAGGAGCGGCCCGGTTGCGAAGTCCAGATCGCCACCAGTCACGCCGGTGATCGATGAACTGCCCGGCGGAACACCGAACACCTGGCTGATCGGAAGGTTGGTTCCGATGAGCGGCGATGTTCCGCCCGCATAACTCACAGTGCCCCCGCTCAGCCCCACGAAATCAATCACGAAGGCCTGCGAAGGAGCCGTGCCTAGGGCCACGGCCAGCACGACCGCCACGAGTGTCACGAACGCTCTCATCAACCTCTCCTTTACCGGATGGCTCGCCTTGACTACCCGTCTTCGACGACCAAGTGCTAGAGTGACCATAGCAATGAGCAGGCCAGGACGCTCAACTGAAAAATCACTTTAATAACGGGTACTTGTACGTCACGAACAAGCTCAGCAAAAGGCTCAAGGGCTATCTGTAAACTTACCCGGCACCGTAACGATCGCATAGGACCGGGTGCGGATCTCCAGGTCGATCTCCGGACGGTGGCGGCGATCCGCTCGTCGCCGGTTGACGGGTACCGAGACGGTCTCTCGCCTCCTTTCCCCCATCCTCCGGTCGAGAATGACGAGAACTTTGGGGTCGCCTGCGAAGCGTTCGGTAAGGTAGTCGTACAGATCCGGGTGATCCCTCGACACGATGAAGAGGTGGCGGGACATGTCCTTCGGCTAAACTTTTGGAACGCGGCAATGGCCGTGCCGGATCCCAAAGTGACGCAAATGCCCTAGCTTAGCCATCACCGGGTCGGATGACGATCTCGAACCCACCCAAAATGTAAAGCGTGCCGACACCGGAGCGGCCTGGTGAGCGAGAGGACAATGACAGACATCCTGTTCGTCGAAGACGACGTCAACGTCAGAGCGGCATACGCCGATATCCTGCGCGAGGCAGGCTTCGACGTCAGGGAGACGGGCTCCGCCGAAGCTGCCCTCGAGTTGATCCGGCAGAAGGTTCCGGACCTGGTCCTGCTCGACATCTCCCTGGGGCGGGGACGCATGAGCGGCGCCGAACTGCTCGCACGGCTGCGGGAGAGCCCGGCCCACCGGTTCATCCCGGTGATGATCTTCTCGGGCCTCGGGGACATCGTGGAACCCGACGTGGTGCAGCGGCTGCGGGTGGCTGACGTCCTTGACAAGGCGGGTGTGTCGGCCGATGACCTGATCCGGCGGATCCGGACCGTGGTCGGCGACCGCGACGGTTGAGCGGCTCGGCCAGGCCCAGCGCCCGGGGCTTCACTGCACCCTATCCTTCGAGTTCTTTCAGCAGCGCCCGGATCTGCTGGGCGGCCGCCAGGTTCGCGTCGAGCTGAAGGGCACGGCGCAGCGAAAACGTCGCGTCGGCCTTGCGGCCCAGCCGGTACTGGGCCATCCCTAGGT
>DATLZF010000135.1:0-2803 GCA_035574135.1 Candidatus Methylomirabilota bacterium | reverse complement strand
CTACGAGGTTGCGCCCTTTCCGTCCTGCCACGCTTCCACCATTGTCGAGACGCCGCAGGGGTTGGTGGCGGCCTGGTTCGGCGGCACTCGCGAGAAGCATCCCGACGTGGGCATCTGGGTTTCCCGCCATGACGGACAACGCTGGTCCGCGCCCGTGGAAGTCGCGCGCGACCGCCACCCGGATGGAAGGCTGCGTCATCCCTGCTGGAACCCGGTGTTGTTTCAGTCCCGGCGCGGCCCGCTGGAGCTTTTCTACAAGGTCGGGCCGGATCCTAAGACCTGGTGGGGAATGGTGCTCACCTCGGAGGATGGCGGCCACACGTGGTCTGGACCCACGAACCTCCCCGGCTTGGGGCCAATCAAGAACAAGCCCATCGAACTGGCCAATGGCGATCTGCTTTGCCCATCGAGTACGGAGGATGCGGGCTGGCGCGTTCATTTTGAGCGTCGTCAAGCCTCGGGAACCTGGATCCGGCACGCGCCGCTCAATGACGGCCGGGAGTTTGGCATCATCCAGCCGGCCGTGCTGGTGCACTCCACCAATCGGTTGCAGATGCTCTGCCGCAGCCGGCAGGGGAGCATCGTCGAGAGCTGGTCCGAGGACGCCGGGTGGACGTGGAGTCCGGTGGCGGCCACGGCGCTGGCCAACCCGAGTTCCGGCATTGATGCCGTCACCCTGGCCGACGGCCGTCATCTGCTGGTGTACAACCCGGTGACGAAGGGGCGGACGCCGCTGAGTGTCGCGCTGTCCACGGATGGTCGGGTCTGGACAAAGGTGTTGGATCTCGAGACGCAGCCCGGGGAGTACTCCTATCCGGCGGTGATTCAGGGCCGTGATGGACGGGTTCACATCACGTACACCTGGAAGCGGGAGAAGATCCGCCATGTCGTCCTGGATGCGGCAAAGCTGTGAGACCGAAGGCTGGAGCCGCGGCCTCTCCGGCGTGGCCGCGGTCTCCTTTTGTTCGTGGCGCGCGCGTGCGACACCGGCTTTCGACATGAATCGACTTGAACCAGGGACCGAAGAGGAGCGGTCCTGGTGATTCACTTTGCCAAGTCGGCGGCCATGTCGCAGAGTGCCGGCCGCAGATGAGCAAACGGTTCTTCATCACCACCGCCATCGATTACGTCAACGGCGAGCCGCATCTCGGCCACGCCTACGAGAAGATCGTGGCCGACGTGATCGCGCGGGCCCATCGGAGCCTCGGCGACGAGGTCTTCTTCCTGACCGGACTGGATGAGCATGGGCAGAAGGTGCAGCAGGCGGCGATCAAGAGCGGCCTGGCACCGCAGCAGTATTGCGACCGCCTGGCCGCCGTGTGGAAGGAACTGCCCGGCCAGCTTGGCCTTGGCATCGACGGTTTTGTGCGCACGACGGACCCGGCGCACAAGGCCGTGGTGCAGGCCATTCTTGCCCGTCTGCATGCCGAGGGGCAGTTCTACAAGGCGGAGTACCGGGGGTTTTATTCGGCGAAGGAGGAGACCTTTCTCACCGACAAGGATCGCCGCGAGGACGGCACCTTCGATCCCGCCTACGGCGAGGTGGTCGAGTTGAGCGAGGAAAACTATTACTTCCGGCTGCGGCCGCATCAGGACTGGCTCATCGGCTACATCGAAGCGCACCCGGAGTTCATTTACCCCGAGTATCGGCGCAACGAGGTGCTCGGCTTCCTGCGCAATCGCCCACTGGAGGATCTGTGCATCTCGCGACCGGCGGCCCGGTTGAACTGGGGCATCCCGCTGCCGTTCGATCCTGCCTACGTCACCTACGTCTGGTTCGACGCACTGGTGAACTACGTCAGCGTGCCGGGTGCGCTGGGCGATCCGGCGGTGCGAGCCGCGCTGCCCATCTTGCCGGCGCAAACGACCGAGTGCCCACCGGTGCCCCTGTGGCCCGCCGACGCGCACGTTATCGGCAAGGACATCCTCAAGTTCCACGCCGTGTATTGGCCGATCATGCTCAAGGCGATGGGCCTCGAACTGCCGCGCCGCCTGCTCGTCCACGGCTGGTGGCAGAAGGATCACGCCAAGATCAGCAAGAGCACCGGCAACGTGGTCGAGCCCCGGCGCGTGATCGACGAATGGGGGCTTGATGCCTTTCGCTATTACGTCGTGCGGGAACTCGACATCGGCCCGGACGGCAACTGGACAGACGCCGGGTTTGCCGCCCGCTACCAGGCCGAACTGGCCAATGGCCTCGGGAACCTGGTCAACCGCTCGCTCTCGATGCTGCGGCGCTATCGCAACGGCGTGGTGCCCAAACGCTCGGACGAGCTGGCCAACGAAGTGAGCGCGGCTGCCGGCCGCGCGGCCGAGCATTTGCGGGCCTTCCAATTGCAGGCGGGGCTCGAAGCCATTTGGAGCCTTGTTACCCGCGCCAACCAGTATGTGGACCAGACTGCGCCCTTCAAGCTGGCCAAGGATCCGGCGCAGGCGGCCCGGTTGGACGAGGTGCTCTACAACCTCTGTGAAGTATGCCGCGTGCTGGCCGTGCTCCTGTGGCCCTACCTCCCAGGGACGGCGGCGAAGATTTTCACCCAGCTTGGGTTGAAGACTTCGCCCGACCGGTGGGCGCTTTCCGTCTGGGGCGGTTTGCCGCCGGGGCACATCATCGGCGAGGCGCAACCGCTGTTCCCCCGACGGGATTTGGAGAAGCGATAGCCTCCTCCCGCCTTTCCGGGTGCGGTCTGGGCATCCTTGGAGCACCAATCGCCGATCCGGCGCGAGGTGACCGGTTGACCTTGCGCATCGGAGTGGCTTGGGAAAATTGCCTTCTCTCGGCCGCCCGAATCCGGTAAACGTG
>DATLZF010000134.1:0-2845 GCA_035574135.1 Candidatus Methylomirabilota bacterium | reverse complement strand
CTCCAGCCGCGCCGCCACTCCCGAGAGCGACACATCCTCGACCACATCTGCGCCGTTCGACCGCTGGCGCGCGACGAGGATTTCCGCCAATGCGGCTCCAAGACTCGCGGGATCGCGGTCCACAATCCACGACGGCACTACGCGGCTGAGTCGCTCGCGTACGTCTCCCACGTCCACGGAGACCACAGGGAGATTGCTGGCGATGGCCTCCTGAACCACCGTGGGAGAACCCTCGGAGTCGCTGGTGACGAGCAGGCAATCCGCGGCGTTCATCAGCACGGGAACCAACGAGGGATCTCGCGATCCGTCCATCACTTCGAACCGCACGGGACCGATGCGGCGCTGGACGTCGTCCACGGCGGCGCGGGCCAAGTCGATCCGTTTGCGGCGAGGGTCGAAACGGGCGTTGATCAGCACCACGCGCTCGTCCGCTCCCCAGTGCAGGATCGCGCGAGCCTCCGATTGCGGCCGGGGGTAGAACACCCTGGTGTCGGCGCCACAGGGAATGATCACAACCTCGGCCCGACGCCACCACAGCCGATCTCGCAGCTCGCTCGACACACACACCAGCCCGTCCGCCCGGCGCGCGGCGAACTGCGACAGCACCCGCCCGCCGAACGAGCGGGGCCAGAACGCGGTGGCGCCCGGGTTCAGGTCGCCGCCGAAGAAGGTCACCACCACCGGACGCCGCGTGGCGATGCCCGTGACAAAACCGGTCATCGTTCCGAACTGCGCATGCACGACGTGCGGGTCAAACGCCCGTATCGCAGCCCGCAGCCGGGCCACCTCGTCCAGGATCACGAGTGGGCGCGTGCGCGACTTGAGGTAGAACTCGCTGGTGGACACGCCCCGCTCCGCCACGGCCCGAGCCTGGCGTTTGGCGAAGATCATCGAACTGCCATCCGGGGATCCCGGAATGACGAATAGCACGCGCAGATCCGAATCCGGCATCACCTCACCCCGTCTGTCGGACCTGCACCTGAACCTTCCGCCGCAGGCCGACGTACAGCACGGCGCTCCGGCCGAAGTAGTATGCGCTCGTCGCCACGGCGAGTCCGGCGATTCCGCCCAGGGCCGTGCCGAGCAGTTTCACGGCGACGCCGACAGTATACATTGCCATGCCGATCCCCGTCGGCGTTCTCGTATCGCCCACTGCGTAGAACCCGGTCAGCAGGAGGTGTCCCGTCGGATCGCCGTGCAATAGCCCGGCGAGCAGCACCATGAGGAGCCAGAGAAGGGCGACGTCCTCGCTGGTGACATTGCGCATGCCGAACACAAGGGACAGCACCGGTCGGCCGGCGAGCAGCACGACGAGGAAGGCCGCGAGAGTGACCCCGGCAATCCAGCCAAGCCGCCGGCGATAGGTCGCCTGAAACGCGGGCCAATCCCCCCGCGCGGCCTCCTGGGCAAGTCGGGGCGTCACCGGCAGGGTGACAGCCCGATTGATCACCTGTCCCACGGCGCCGTATACCTGCTGTCCCAGATAGAGCAACGAAAGCGCCCCTGCGGGAGCAAGGGATGCCAGGAGGCGGTCCAGGACGATCTCTGTTCGCTCGTACGAGTACCCCAGCACGAGCGGGCGGATCCGCCGCCAGGTGGCCCCCACCAGAGGGCTGTGCCACGCGGGGCGACGGAACGGGCCGAGCGCGGGCACGAGCAGGATGAACTCGAGCGCCGACCGCAGGGTAAAGCTCCAGGCCGCTGCGTCCACCCCGTACGCCGGCAGCATGAGGACGAGGGCGGCCAAGCCAGCCACGCTTGCCAGGAATGCGCTGAACGCCGCCCAGATGAATTCATTCCGGGCATGAAACGCCGAGCGGAGAACGGCAGCGGTGGCCATGAACGCCATGCCCCCCATCTGAATGCGGCCGAGCCGCACCGTCAGTTGCTTCGCCGAGTCCGAAAAGCCGGGCACGAGCAACGGCAGCCAGAGGGATGCACTCGCGGCCAGGATCGCGGCCAGGACTGCGAAACCCATCAGTGACAACAGAAAGACGGCCCACGCTCCGCCCTCGCGTGCGCTTCGGTCCCCCGTTGCCAGCAGCGGCACCAGCACGTGCGCCAACGGGTTGCTCGCCACCACGACGATGAACTGGGGCACGGTGAGACCCGCAAACAGCGCGTCCGTCTGCGGGCCCGGGCCGACGTGCGTGAGGGTGTACCACTGAATGAGGAAGCCAACGAACGTCGTGGCCGCGGCGCTCGCGCCGAGCACCGCCGCGAGCCTCCGGCCACTCGAGAGCCAGCGTGCCGTCAGAGGCCTGGCCGGCCGGCCCGGGAAGCGGCGTCTGTGTTGGGCAGTCCCGTGCGGGGTTCGCCGGCCGCGCCGGCGACGAGCTCCGAAAGCAGGTGGCGCAGCCGGAGGTGATCTCCGAGTTCCACCGCTTTCATCAGGTCCCCGATCCGAGGGGCGAGCGAGTCGTTCGACTTCCCGTTGCGCACGATGAAAATCTTCTCGTGTTCGGTCCGCTCGGCCTCTTCCCCGTCGGAAAACAGCTGCTCCGAGAGCTTCTCGCCGGGCCGCAGGCCGGTGAACACCACGCTGATGTCCGTGCCGACCTCAAGGCCCGAGAGCCGGATCAGGTCTTCGGCGAGCGCCGTGACCTTCACCGGCTCACCCATGTCCAGCACGAAGGTCTCGCCGCCTCGCCCCAGCGCCGCCGCCTGCAACACCAGCTGCACGGCCTCGGGAATGGTCATGAAGTACCGGGTGACCTCGGGATGGGTAACCGTCACCGGACCCCCGGACTCGATCTGGCGTTTGAACAGCGGCACAACGCTGCCGCGGCTCCCGAGCACGTTCCCGAACCGAACGGAGACGTACGGCAGCCCTGCGCGCACGGCC
>DATLZF010000133.1:0-2424 GCA_035574135.1 Candidatus Methylomirabilota bacterium | reverse complement strand
CCACGCCGCGGGCGGGCCGTGCTCATCGTGGACGTCAACGCGACGCCCGCGCAACGTTCGGCCTTGATCGCCTTCGCCCGCGCCCAGGCCGGCTCGTTACTCGATCACATCGTCGAGGTCAAGACCTCGAGCCTTGACGTTGCGCTGGGCCAGTGCTCCTCCGGTTCCTGCGCCCGAATCAAGGCCGGCGACCTGGTCGAGATTTCGACCCGCTGCCTCGGCGGCAAGGATCATCTCTGCGGCAACGAGGAGAACTATTATCCGCCGCTTACTCGGGTCCAGGGCGCCTTTGCGGCCTACACCGAAGTGGCCAGCTACTCCGGCTCCGGCCTCAACGCCACCTGGCAGTGGACGGGCCAGCGCAGCGCCTATCTCGGCCGCTTCGCCCTCTGATCGGTTCCGTCGCAGGAACAGCCCGTCGGCACGGCCCCCGCCGGGGCCAGGCCGCGAGAACGGTTCTTGCAGGTAGGAGCCTACCCCATTCGATCGTTCCCCCGGCCGCGCGGCGCAGCCCGCAGGCCGGCTCCGGGAGCCACGCCCTGCGCTCCGCTCGCCCCCGCCGGCCAGTGGGCGCGCCGGGGACTCTGGGGCCCCCTGACCGCCGGATCACATGTGGGCAATGATGTTGTCGCCGAACTCGGAGCACTTGATTTCCGTGGCGCCATCCATCAGCCGCGCGAAATCGTAGGTGACACGCTTCGAGGCAATGGCCCCATTGAGTCCCTTGATGATCAGGTCCGCCGCCTCCGTCCAGCCCAGGTAGCGGAACATCATTTCGCCGCTCAAGACCACGGAGCCGGGGTTGACCTTGTCCTGGTTGGCGTATTTGGGCGCCGTGCCGTGGGTGGCCTCGAAGATGGCGTGGCCGGTGACGTAATTGATGTTGCCGCCGGGTGCGATGCCGATGCCGCCCACCTGCGCGGCGAGAGCATCGCTCAGGTAATCGCCGTTGAGATTGAGAGTGGCGATGACGTCGAAGTCCTCGGGCCGGGTGAGCACCTGTTGCAGGGTGATGTCGGCGATGGCGTCCTTGACGAGCAGCCGCCCGGCGGCCAGAGCGGCTTTTTGTTCCTCGTTGGCGGCCGTCTCACCCTTCTCCTTGCGCGTGCGTTCCCATTGGGACCAGGTGTACACCTGGTCGCCGAAGATGCGCTCAGCCGCGCTGTAGCCCCAATCCCGAAACGCCCCCTCGGTGAACTTCATGATGTTGCCCTTGTGGACAATGGTCACGCTGCGCCGCTTGTGCCGCAGGGCGTACTCGATCGCCGCCTTGACCAATCGGATTGTGCCGACAACGCTGACCGGCTTGATGCCGATGCCGACGCAGACCTCGGCGCTCTTGGGCGAATGGTCGGGCGCGGCCAACTTCAAGTATTCGAGCGCCCGCGCCTCGGTGCCGAAGCGAATCTTCTCGAAGTCCTTCGGGAACTCGTGGGCGAGGAACTCCAACACGCGCTGCGCCTCGGGCGAGCCACCCTTGAACTCGATGCCGGCGTAGATGTCCTCGGTGTTTTCCCGGAAGATCACCATGTCCACCTTTTCCGGATGCTTCACCGGGCTGGGCACGCCGTTGAACCATTGCACCGGGCGCAGGCAGACGTAGAGGTCAAGCAACTGGCGCAAGGCCACGTTCAACGAGCGGATGCCACCCCCAACCGGTGTGGTGAGCGGCCCCTTGATGCCGACCAGAAACTCCTTGAACGCCTCGACCGTGTCCTCCGGCAGCCAGTTGTTGAAACGCTTGAAGGCCGCTTCGCCGGCGAACACCTCGAACCAGGCCACGCGGCGCCGGCCGCCGTAGGCCTTGGCCACTGCGGCATCGAAGACGCGCTGGCTGGCGGCCCAAATATCCGGCCCCGTGCCATCACCACGGATGAAGGGGAGGATCGGCTGATCCGGCACATTGAGCTTGCCGCCCGAGATGGAAATTTTGCCGCCGGTGGGGGGAGTAACGTCTTTGTAAGGCATGAGAGAACTGGGTTCGCGATGTCATTCCGACTGAAACCGGACCCGGCCGGGCTGCAAGACCGCGGGTCGCAGTCTCAAAGGCGCGAGTTCTAGCCAATGCCGGCAGCCTCCGCAAGAGGGTTATGCGGGTGCGGTTCGGAGGCCGTCACCGCGGCACAAGGGGAACACGGCACTCAAACCCGCTCGCAGGCAGGAGCAGCGAGCGGCCGGCGTCCAAACCGACGAGATGGCATCAGCGCTCTTGGAGCCGATTCGAAGCGCCGCCGGCCGGGCCCCCAACCGCGAGGGTTTCCCCATTGATGTAGGGCTCGAACTCGCGCCGGAGATGAGGCGGAATGCGCGCCTTGAACCGGGCGGTATCCCCCGCGTAATCCCGCTCCACCACCTGGGCCACTTCGTGCAGCCGCGCAATGACGGCGGGCCGGTCGTGGGGAATCCGCATCTCCACAAACTCCC
>DATLZF010000132.1:0-10360 GCA_035574135.1 Candidatus Methylomirabilota bacterium | reverse complement strand
TGACTCCGGAAACCCGCGCTCACGCTGGCGAGCCGTTCTTCACCCACTGGCCGGCGGGCGATGAGGGCGCATCTGAGGAAGCGGCCCACCTGGCGCTGCGCCGGCCCTCCATGCCCGCGGCCCGCCGGGCCGCTGCACCCTGTCACACGGGCCCCACCCCGCCTCGGCGGCCACGATTCAGAAACGGTCGCAGCGCCGACTGCAACCGGCGCACAGCCTGGCGAATCTGATCCACCGTCAGGTCGCCAAATCCCAGCAGGATCGCCCGGTGGTTGTCGGCCCGCGGGCGGATTGCATAATCGGCCGCGGTGTCGAAGCGCACGCCGGCCGCCTCGCAAGCGGCGCGCACCTGCGCGTTCACCGTCAACCCGGCCAGGCGGACGACCAGATGCAGGCCGGTGGTATGTCCGGAAATGCGCACGCGCTCTCCAAACGCCGTCACCAGCTCCGCGCACAGCGCGCGCATCTTGCGCTGATACAGTCGGCGCATGCGCACCACGTGGCGATCGAGATGGCCTGCGGCAAGCAAGCGGGCCAACGCCGCCTGGTTAACGGCTGAACCGGTCAGGTGAAGCGGGCGGAGCGTGTGCGTCACCTCCTCGGCCAGCCCGCGCGGCAGCACCATGTAGCCGAGGCGCAACGAGGGCGCCAGCACCTTGCTGAAGGTCCCCAGGTGAATCACCCGCTCGGGATCCAACCGGGCCAGGGAGCTTACCGGCACGCCCTGATACCGAAACTCGGCGTCGTAATCATCCTCCACCACCCACAGATTGTGCCGGCGCGCGTAGGCCAGCAACGCCAGCCGGCGCGGAACGGGCAGCGTGCCGCCGAGGGGAAACTGGTGCGCCGGCGATACAAAGACCAGCGTCGCCCGGGGCCGCGGCGGGAGGGCATCGATCACCAAGCCCTCGTTGTCCACGGCTACGGGCGTGATGGTGTGCCCGCAGCAGCGAAGGATTTCCGGCACGAACCGAACGACGGGATCCTCCACCAGGGCGCCGCGCTGCGCCATGCGTGCGGCGAAAAACAATCCCAGCAAATTCAGGGCGTGGGCGGTCCCGCCTGTCATAACCACTTGCGCGGGCTCGCAGGCGATGCCTTTGACGCGGGCCAGCCGTCGTGCCATCAGCTCCCGCAGCTCACGCAGACCGGCGGTCTCAACATAACTCCAAATGTGTGCCGGGGCGTGAAAGCCGACGGCGCGCAGCGCCTGAAGCCAGCGGGCTCGGGGGAAGGCCGCTAGGTCCGGAATGCCGCAGTGGAAGGCGATGTCGCCAGGCCTGCCCTTGTTTTGAGCCGCCGGCTCAGTGGTCGGAAGCCGGGCGGAGCCGTGCGGCGCGGGCGGGGTGGGTGTCACGTTCAGGGCAGCCACGAAGGTGCCACTGCCGGGCCGGGTTTCGATGTAGCCCTCGGACTGGAGCTGTTCGAAGACGCCGGTCACCACGTTGCGAGCGATCTTCAGCTCGGCCGCCACTTGGCGCGAGGAGGGCAGCCTCTCGCCGGCGCGCAACTCCCCGGCGAGGATGCGCCCACTGATCTGGGTGTAGAGCTGTTGGGTCAATGTGGTCTCGCGATGTCGATCCAGGTCGATCCAGAGGGTGGTGGACACGTCGGAGTTATAAGCCGACCGCTGCCGGGCCGCACTTCAATTCCACCCGAGCACGGTGGCTCCCGCCTTTCTCGCGCGGTCGGGTACAGGACCGTGGCTCCATGAAAATTCCGCTCAACTGGCCCTTCTCGGCCGATGGAAAACCTTCGATACAGGCACCCGACCGGCGGTGAGCCGAGCCGGCTGAGGATTGGGCGGGATGCGCCGCCCGGTAGGGCTGGGGCCCCGCCGCCATGCAAGCATCTGAGCTTATGAAATCATTGTCTCGATCCCTGTGGCATCTCGCCGTCGGCGCCTGCCTCCTGTTTGCCATTGCCGGGCCCTTCCCGAACTTGATCGCTGCCGAGCGATCAGCGCCCCCCGCCCCGGCGCCGGACGGAGGGGCCTCGTGGCGATTGTGGGGAGGGCCCGGCGCGGATTTCCGCGTGGCCTCCGGGCCGTTGGCTGAATCGTGGCCCACCAACGGCCCGGCGCGCCTGTGGAGCCGCCCACTGGGCGACGGGTATTCCGGCATCGCTGCCGAGGACGGCGTCCTCTACACCGCTTATCGCAGGGAAACAAACGACGTCGTCGTTGCGCTGGACGCCGCCACGGGACGCACGCTTTGGGAAACGGCGTATCCCGCTCCCTTTAGCAGCGGCTGGCCGGAAGAAGTGGGCCCCGGCCCCTACGCAATGCCGGAGGTGGTTGGCGATCGGCTCGTCATGGCCGGCAGCAACGGGCAATTGCTCTCGCTCGACAAGCGAACGGGCAAGATCATCTGGCACCACGATCTGTGGGACGAAACCTTTACAGGCACCCGGCTGAGCTTCGGCTACTCGTGTCACGTGCTGCCCTACAAGCGAACGTTGATCGCGCTCGTGGGCACCCGGCGCATCAAAGAGTCAACCAACGCGCCCCCGGCGGGCGGATCCGTCGTGGCCCTGCGCGCGGACGACGGCGGGGTGGTGTGGAAAGGGCTTACGTTTACCAATGCACACTCCTCCCCGAAACTCATCACCGTCGATGGCCAGCCGCAGGTCGTGGCTCTGGTGGCGCAGGAAGTGGTGGCCTTCAGCCCGGAGGATGGCACCTTCTACTGGAGCCACCCGCACCCGAACGAATATGGCCTGGCCATCAGCCAGCCCATTTGGGGGCCGGACAACATCCTCGTCATCTCCACCGCCTACGGGGGCGGTGCCCGCGGGTTGCGTCTGCGCCAAGCCGCCGGCAGGACGACCGTGGAGGAACTCTGGCGCAGCAGCCGGATTCAATGCCATTTCGGCTCGATGATTCTCGACGGTCACCACGCCTACGTGTCGAGCGGGCAATCCGGGCCGGGCTTTCTGATCGCGTTTGACGTGCGCTCCGGCACCGTCCGCTGGCAGGAGCGCGGCTTCGGCAAGGCCCAACTCGTGGCCGCGGATGGCAAACTCGTCTTGCTCGACGAGGAGGGCGTGCTCGGCCTCGTCCGAGCAAAGCCCGAAAGGCTCGAGATCCTGGCTCGGGCGCCGGTGCTGAAGAAGGTGGCTTGGACGCCCCCAACCCTGGTGGGCACACGACTCTACGTGCGGGACCGGGAAACAATCATGGCCCTGGAGCTCGGCAACCGCCCGGCCGCCGATCGCGCATTGATGCGCGCCTCCCTGCCGGGGCAGCCGTGAGGGTGGGACGCGACACCCGCCCCTGCCGTGGTTCCGCGGCTCCCGCCGCAGTCCGGCGCTTGGTCGCTCGACGGCCGCGTCCCCTTCCATGCCGGCCCACCGATTTACGTTGCGTTCCTTGCGAGGCGTGTGCCCCGCAGCAATTTGCCGCATTCCGCAACGCAAGGTGCTCGGCATCCTTGAGGACGATGCAACGCAAACATTGGATTCTGGCGGGTTGGTCGATAGTGACGGCAGTGGGAGTCTTCGCGGCGGCAACGCCGATTAAAGATGGGCTGGCGCAGATCGATCCGGCGACAGGCCGAGCGAAGGATGTCGCCACCGAGTCGCGACATTGATGTCGCACATGGGGAACGGTGGCGTGGGCAAGTAGGGTCCGGTGCCAACGCCTGCTCTCGGCGCGCTGGCGCCAGCGGAGGAGCGGAAGGCTCTCGCGGAGTGGGTGATGTCGTATCGGTGAGGAGCCATGCTCGCAGAGTAACACGAGTCCGTGGCCGGGGCACGCCGGCGCGGGACCAACCCTGAACCCACTACCTCTGTCACGAATTGCCTCCACCGATGCTCGTGCTGGCTGGCGCGGCTGCCCTGGCCGCGAGCGGGTGCGCCGGCTGCGGCAAACCGGCAACCGCACCGGCTGCCGGCCATTCGCACGCCCAGGATTGCTGGCGTCCGCGCAATGGACTTTCCCACCAACGTCACGGCCTGCGAAGCCAAGGGAGTGCTCCGAGAGACCGACGCCAACGGCTGGAAGGCGCTGATCGATCACAAGGATATTCCGGGCTACATGGAGGCAATGACAATGTTGATCGACCGGAGGGACACAAACGAACTGAAGGGGTTGTTGCCCGGAGACACCATCCGCTTTCGCATGTTGGCGGCTGATTCGGATGGCCGGATCGACTGCGTGCAACGGCTCGACGGCGGCACCAACGCCGCGGTGACGACCCACTCGGCGGCACTCCCGATCCAATCCGAACCGGACGAAGTCACATGCGAGCCCACCAGTGAATTGACCGCCGGCGACCTGTTGCCCGACCGCATGCTGACCAACCCGTTTGGGCAGGAGATTCGGCTGAGCGACTTCCAGGGCGCGGAGGGGGCGTGGATTCTGCTCCATCACACGGAGCTTTTCCCGAAGAAGACCATCGCTGATGGAGGGGATGTTGTTGCTGGAACACCTCGATGTGCATCACCTCCTTTCCGATGCGCGCGCGCACACCATTTTCAAGAAACTCACGGGCCCACGATGGGCACCGTGGGCCCGGGTGCCGGGGCCATCGCCGACGCGACGGCCTGCTTGCCGCTGGCGCGCTGCGGGCCGGAGCGCGCAACTCTACGCCTCGAGCCGACGGCGCGTGTGCCGGAACCTTCTGACGCTTCCAGCGTTGACGCCGCGGTGTACCGGGCTTGGCAGAAGGAGGGACACTGACATCGGAACGATGTACCTGCCCACCGATGGCTGCGGGACTGAAGGGCCCACGAGGATCGGACATGCCAGCACCATCGGGTTCGACAGGTCCCAGCCAACCCGACCCGACATCCCGCCGCCCGCCATTCGCGGCGCTTCACGTCCATTCGTGGTTCAACTGAATCGTTCCGGCTTAGCCGGTGTCTTTCTCCGCCTCGCCTGCCGATGGGCCGCTCAACTGTTCCCTCAAGAACGCGGACAACGCCCCACGCACATCCTCGTTGTGCTGCTCGACACTTACGGATTTGGAGGTAATCTCGCGGAACTGTGCTCTGGGGATCAGCCGGGCCATCTCTTCCGCGTACTCGAAGGGATGGATGGGATCGAACCGGTTGCCCAACACGAGCGTTGGCACTTTGATGGAAGCCCACTCGCGGCGATCCCGGCAGGGAGCGTCGCGAATGATGCGCTCGAACTTGAAGGCCGTTTCCTCCACGACGGGGTTCTCGAACTGGCCGGCCAGTGCGTTGGCGGTGTCCGGCCACTTGGCCAGCGCCTCCTTGTATTCCGGAGTTTCGAGAAAGGCCTGACGGCCTGCCATCCGGCCATGCTCCCTGACGAGGCGCGTGATGAGAGAGAACATCTTGACGTTCCAGGGATTGGGCGCGTCAAGCCACGCCGGACGGGACTGCACCAGCCCCAGCACCCGCCCAGGATGCCGCAGCGTGAAATTCAGGGTGATCGCCGCCCCCATCGAAATACCGCCGACAATGGCTCGATTGATCCCGAGGTAATCCAGTAAGGCAGCCAGATCGTCTGCAAAACCGCGGAGACTGATGCGATCCTCCGGGCCCACAGGCCTGGTTTGCCCGTGAGCTCGCGCATCGAAACCAATCAAACGGACGCCTGCCGGCGGCCGACACAGGCTGAACGGTTGGGAGACATCCGCCCCCAGACCGTGCTGGAAAACAAACGGTAGCCCCCGCCCCTCGTCGCGGTAGTGGAACTGGATTCCGTCATGCGGAAAAAATGGCATGACTCAGTTGTCCGGCATCGCGTTGCGTTTGTCCCGCAAAAATGCCACGCCCGCCGCCGCGTCCCCCTCGGCAAATCCATGCCGCCCGATCGGCTCCGCGAAAGCCGGCGGAGCGGCAGGGCCGGTCGGCCCGCGCGCCCGGCGCCAAAGCAAGCAGAACGCGATGGCGCCCGCAAACTGGATCTGGATGCGTTGGCCACGCCACACTGTCAGGACAGCCGGCTGGACCTGCAACGCCGGATGCACGATGGACAAGCGGCGCGATCGGCACGCCGCTCGGAGGACGATGACGCCGCAGCGCGAGCGGAGCCCCGCCGAAAACACTTCAGCGCAACACCATCTCGCCGCTCTGTGTCGTGCCGAAGAAGAGGCCAAAGCCGGAGTTCATCTTCTGAAAGATCACGCCGTTGAAGGCCACCGGCTTGGTGGCACCCACGGGCACGAACGTGCCTTTGAGCAGGCCCGTCTTGGTGGTGATCGTAATGGCGAGTTTGTCCGCCGGGTTGGTGGTGATCTTGTTGGCCGTCGTCAAGGTGACGACATACTCCTGCGGATCCGTCAAATTGCCCTCGGAAAAGCCCACCAAGGGCTCCGGCACGTCGATGACCCGCGTCCCCGCTGCCGGAGCTCGATACCGGGAGGCCGAAGCTGCCAGGATCGTGTCCACGCCGTCCTTGAAGACCTTCGCCTTGAGGTCGGCCGGGCGCACCCAGGTAAAGCCGCCACCGAAGTCGTCGAACTCGGACTCCGCGAAAAACCCGAACCCGTGCAGCATGCCGAGGCCCTTGAGCAGGGCGACATGGATATCCAGTTCATCGCCGGCCGTGACCACCCCGGCGTGCGTGATCTTGGTGCCGTCGGCCAGCACGCCGACGAGCTTGGTCTTGCCCGCCACGTCCACGGTCAACGTGGCGTAACCCGGCCCGGCAGGAATGAGATCGTCGCCGGGCGTGCCGGGGAAGACGACGGTATAACTGCCCTGCACCGGGCAGGGATTGGTCGCGCTGTAGATCGCCCGGGGCGCTGCGATGTTGGCCTCCCAGAGATTCGAGTTCACCACGACGCCCTGGAGCAAATCCTCGGGCGTGCTGACGTTGATTTGCAGGCCGACTTCCAGCGGCGTGGCGCCTGGGCGAGGCACGACGAGATTGGCGATGGCATAGGTGACGCCGCTGAAGTCCTGGAGGCTGAACGCTCCTTTGAGCGAGACCTTCTTGCCGGCGAGATTCAACGAGCCGGTAAACCCGCCGGTACCGGTCACCGTCAGAAGAAGACTGCCGGAACTTTCCGGGTGGGCCTCCAGGGGCTCGGAAAACAGACCGCAGTAGTTGCCGCTGACGGCGGTGAACGGATTGGGAATGAAATCGGCCGAGAGCACCAGCCCCTCGGTCATGACAAAAGTGATCTTCGCGTTGTTGGTGGTCAGATCGCCGCTCCAGCCGCGCGACACGCTGCCGACGCCGGGTAGGGCCGTCATGCTGTAGGTGGCGCCGACTTCGAGCATCTGGCCATTGTAATTGGGTGACACGGTGCCGTTGCCGGTGATCTCGACCGTCATGAGACTGCGCACGACATAACGGATCGAACGGCTGGCCGACGTCGTGTTACCCTTGTGATCGATCGCGCGGACCTCGATGGTATTGACGCCCGCAACCGGTTCGAAGCTAAACGACCAGGCCGTGGTGCCCGTGGCGTTGGCGAAGCTGCCGCCGTTGACCCGGTATTCCACACGGTTCACGCCAACATTGTCCCCGGCCGAACCCTGCACGGTGATGGCGGGCGTGTTGGAGAGCACGGCATTGGCTGCGGGGCTGGTAATGGTGAGGGTGGGAGCGGTGGTATCCGGCGCCTGCGTGGGATCGCTCAGGTCGGGAGTGCCATCCGCGTTGGCATCATTCGGATCGTCAAGCACGACGATCCACTCGAGGAAGTCTTTCCACGAGGTGCCCAGCTCGCCATCGGCGAACTGAAGCGTGCCGACGTAGCGGCTGCCGCTGCGGGTGAGCGTGACGGGCAGCGTGGTGAGAGTGACATTGTTGGTGGTACGCAGGGTGAACTGGGGCAGCGCGATCTGATTGGCGTTGGGCGTGGTGAACGTGGTGGAACCGGTGAAGACTCGAGGGAAGCCCACCACCTGGACGTTGAACTCGATCCGGTTCTGGTTGCTGCGGGAATAGGCAGCCGTGCCGGCCAGGTTCAGCACCTGAAAATTGCCCTCGAAGCTGACGCCGTTGGTGTCGTTGGTCGAAGCGAAGACGTAGGTGCCGTAGGAATTGGAGGCCGGCCGGGTAAAGGCGACGGCAACGGAAAAGTTCGTGCGCCCGGGGAAATCCGACGTGCTGGTGCCCGTCGCGGTGGTGTTGAAGGCCAGATCGGCCTCCAGCACGTCCGGCACGCCGTTGCTGTTGCTGTCGGTGGTGGGCAGGTCCAACACCACGCTGCCGTATTCCTCGATGCTGGCGTTGGACTCGAGGTTGGTCTGCACCATCACGAGGTAATCCGCCTCATAGACACCGTCCTGTCCCGCGCGCGGCCGGACTTCACTGTTGGGGGAGATGCCGCCGTTCCCGCTTGTGAGAGTCAGGGGTGCCTGGTTGGTCTTGCCGTCGAAGGTCGTCAGGAACAATTGCACGAAGAAATCGTAGCGCTCGGCGGGGTCCTCGAATTCGTCGGGATCCAAGAGCAGATAGCCGGGATCGACGGCGATCGACCGCGAATAAAAATGGGCCTGGGCTGTGTTGGTTTGGGCGGAGAGCCGGCAGGTCAGTCCCCAGGCCAGGGCAAGGCACAAGAGTCGGGAAATCACGTTGAGGTTCATGTCTCGAGTCTGGCAATAAGAACCGCACAACTTCCACTTCGTCAAGGGCGGCACCCAAGTTTCCAGCCGGAGCATCTCCGGGCGGGGCCGGGTGCGAGCGTGCCACACGCCCGACCCTCTCAGCTCTCCTTGCGCACGAGGAAATCGCCGATGGCCAGGTTCTTCAAGTCGCTCCCGAAGAACATATTCAGCGCGTCCTCCGGCGAACACACCATCGGCTCGCCGCGGCGGTTGAGCGAGGTGTTCAGCAAAACCCCGATCCCGGTTCGCGCCTCAAACCGCTTCAACAACTCGTAGTATCTCGGATTGCTCCGCGGCGTCACCACCTGGGGCCGGGCGGTGCCATCCTCGTGCACCACCTCGGGTATGCGGGACTTCCATCGCTCCGTCACGTCGAAGGTGAAGGTCATGTAGGGCGAGGGGTGCACGGTCCCAAGCACGTCCGGAGCGATGGAATCGAGCAACGACGGGCAGAACGGACGCCAGCGCTCGCGGTACTTGATCTGGGCGTTGATCATGTCCGCGGTGCCGCGGCAGGCAGGATTGCCCAAAATGCTGCGGTTGCCGAGCGCCCGCGGGCCGAATTCCATCCGCCCCTGAAACCACGACACGACCTCCCCACGGGCCAGGAGTTCAGCAGCCGTCTCGGTGATCGAAGCGCAACGCTCGTAACGCACCTGCCGCCGTCTCAGCGCGGCCTCGATCTCCTCGTTGGAATACTCCGGCCCGAGGTAGGCGTGCTCCATGGGCTGGATGGTGTCGCCCAGTTGGTGGGCCGCATACGTGGCTGCACCCAGCGCCGTGCCCGCATCGCTGGCCGCCGGCTGGACGAAGACCTCGTGTCCCGGACCCAGCGCCTGAATGATACGCTGGTTGCACTTGACGTTCAGCGCCACGCCACCCGCGTAACACAACCGCCGCGTCCGCGCCAGAGACGGCCCCAGATAATGCTTCATCAGCGCGAGCACGATCTTCTCCAGCAACTGCTGCACGGCCGCAGCAATGTGAACGTAAGGTTCGTCGATCTCGTCACCCTCCCGCGCCGGCCCCCACCGTTCGATGAGCTTGGGCGAAAAGTAGGTGCCCCGGCCTTGACGCTTGTAGCGACGCCAGCCCAGGCAGTTCACCAGCCGCGTATTGATAACGAAGCCGCGCTCGTTCCAGCGGATCAGTTCATCCAGGTTGAACCGCTCCGCCTTCCCATAGGGCGCCATGCCCATGACTTTGAACTCGCCGTCCAGCATCTCGAAGCCGAGATACTCCGTCACCGAGCCGTAGAACCCGCCCAGGGAATCCGGCGAATAAAACTCCTTGAGACACTCGATTCGCCCGCCTTCGCCGCGGCCGAACCACGTGGTGCAGTACTCCCCCACACCATCGATGCTCATGATGGCCGCATCCTGGTAACCCGAGACGTGGTAGGCGCTCGAGGCGTGAGCCAGGTGATGCTCCACCGGCACGAACCGAATGCGCCGCGGGTCAATACCGATACGCTCCAGCATGGCGAATACCGCCCGCACGTTGCGACGATACCGGCGGTTGCCGTTGAAGATGGCGGTCAGCGCGCGGTCCGGCGCGTAGAGATGCCGCCACGCATAGTGCCACCGTCCCGGATGGAAGAAGCCCACCGGCGCAAAGGGATAGGCCACCACCTGGACATCGGACGGCTTCAACCCCGCATGGCGGAGGCAGAACCGGGCGGCCAGTTCCGCCTGAAGTCCCTTGGCGTGCTTTTGCCGGTTGAACCGCTCCTCCTCGGCAGCG
The DNA here is from genome assembly GCA_035574135.1 of Candidatus Methylomirabilota bacterium. Taxonomy (GTDB): domain Bacteria; phylum Verrucomicrobiota; class Verrucomicrobiia; order Limisphaerales; family DATLZF01; genus DATLZF01. The sequence continues at coordinate 82 of DATLZF010000132.1, read as the reverse complement.
GCCACCACCCTGCCATCCACCACCAACGCCGCCGCCGGGTCGTGTCCCACGGCTCCGCCCAATCCGAGCACGATCATCGCCC
>DATLZF010000131.1:0-4839 GCA_035574135.1 Candidatus Methylomirabilota bacterium | reverse complement strand
CGACATCCGGACGTTCGACGGCAGGGAATTTCAAGGGGTCGAAGGCACCGTGCGGGCCGGGGCCGGAGAGAGGTTCTATGCGGCCGAGTTCAAGACGGGGCACCAGTGGTCGGACAACGCGCATCTGTTGCTCTACGGCGGCGTCACCCACCGCCGCGGGGCGGATGCGGACGTGGCACCCATCATCCCCGGCATCTCGGGCGAGTCGTTTCACGGTGGCATCGATGGCAGCACGGGGCTGCCCGTGAACGGACGACCGGTGCGGGCGGGCGAGGAAGCGCCCTACGACATCGACGATAAGATCGACTACCGGGGCCTGCCGCCGCTGAAGTTCCACGCCGAACTCACCGTGGGCAATCTCGATGTGTGGGCCCGCTACACCCGCGGCGGCGAGGTGCAGGATTGGGACCACCGCGCCCTGGCGACGCACGGCTTTCCCTGGATGACCTCAACGAACGGGCCGGGTTGGTGGTGGATGCCGTTTGCCTTCGGCTTCACCAACCCGGTGGCCACCCTGACGCGCCAGGCCGTGGGCTACCAGCAGGCTTCGGCCGGGCTGGACCACGTGGAGCATTTCAACGCGGACTGGGAGGGCGCGCTGCGCCTGGGCTTTGACATGACGGACTACGAACGGTTTCAGATGTTCAACCCCAACCTGCTCGATGCGCACCGGGAGGACAAACTCAACGTCCGCTACCTCCTCACCTACAGCGGGAGCGACCGGCACCTGCCGACCTTCGGGTTCGAGTACCAGCACGCCACGTTCGGTCTCGACAGCCCCGGCTTCCCGCATGGCGGCGCCTGGCAGGGGGGCAACCCGATGGAGGACTGGAGCACCGACACCTGGTCCCTGCTGGGCGAGGATCGCTGGGAGATCAACACGCGCTGGATGCTCTTTGCCGGCGCGCGCGTGGACAAGAACGATTACACCGACTTCATGTTCTCACCGCGGCTGGCGCTCGTGTACACGCCCACCGAGCGCGACACGTTCAAGCTCATCCTCTCCCAGGCCGCCAAGGCGAACTTCGCCGAGGAGCTGCGCCGGGATCATGTCACGCTCGGGACCGATGGAGACACCGAACGCCTGCGCGCCATCGAGGCCGGCTACGGCCGGCAGTTCGGTCAGAACTGGTCGGTCGGCGTGAACTCCTATTTCCACGACTACAAGGTCATTGGTTACGACAATCGCAGCACCCTGGTCGGCCGCGAGAACACCGTCGGGGTCGAGGGCGAACTGGCTTATCAGTCCCCCTCGTTCCGCTTGGGCTTCTCCCACGGCTTCACCACGCTCCTCAACTTCTACGACGGCAGTCCCGGCCAGGCCATCACCGCCGAGCCTTACGGTTACGGCTCCGACCTCAACCACTGGAGCGCGCACATCACCAAGCTCCACGCCACCTGGCGTCCGGTGGACAAGTTGCGCCTCAGCGGCTCGCTGCGGGTGTTCTGGGGGTTCCCCGGCTCGGATGACTTTCGCCGCTACTCCAACGACGCCTACTACAACGGCACCGCCAGTGGAGTGCAGGAAACCTTTGCCACCGATCCGGCCGGCTACAATCCCTACGACCAGATCCAGCTCCGCCTGAACCTGGGCCTGAGCTACGACCTCACGAAGCATCTGACCCTCGGCTTGCACGGTTACAACCTCCTCGGCCTCATCGACGGCGACTTCAACAACCGTCTCTTCGTCTATTCCGCCCAGGCCCGCCGCGAGGCGCCCGGCGGCGCGCTCACGCTCACCGCCAAGTTCTGAGCCGCCCGTCAGCTCAGATCGTCTGCGCCAGGAAGCCCCCGTCCACCCGGAGATCCGTCCCTGTCACGAAGCTGCTCGCGCGCGCACTGGCCAGGAAGATCGCCGCGCCCACCAGCTCGTGCGCCTCGCCAAAACGGCCCATCGGCGTGTGGCCCAGGATGGCGTGCGTGCGCGCCGTCGGGGAGCCGTCCTCGTTGAAGAGCAGACGGCGGTTCTGCTCGGCCGGGAAGAAGCCCGGGGTGATCGAATTCACCCGCACGCCCTTCGGTCCCCACTCGCGCGCGAGGAACTGGGTCAGGCTCAGGACCGCCGCCTTGGCCGCCGAGTACGTCACGACCCGGGACAACGGCACATGGGCGGACACACTGGCGATGTTGATGATGCTGCCCCGGCCCCGGCGCACCATGGCCGGCCCGAAGACCTGGCAGGCAACAGGACGCCGCCGACCAGGTTGAGATCGAAGTTCCCCTGCCAGTCCGCCAGGGCGATCTGCTCGAACGGGCGCTCGGCGGTCACGGTGACCTTGGGATCGTTGCCGCCCGCGGCATTCACCAGCACGGTGGGAGCGCCCAAGGCCTGTTCCACCGCGGCGTGCGCCGCCTCCAGGCTGGCCCGTTGTTGCGCATCGGCCGCGAAAAAGGCCGCCCGGCCGCCTTGAGCTTGAATGGTCTGCACGCGGGCCTGCCCGCGTTCGGCGTTGCGGCCGAGCACCGCCACCTTCGCCCCGGCCCGGGCCAGGCCCTCCGCCAGCGCCCCGCCCAGCACCCCGGTGGCTCCGATGACCACCGCCACGTCGTCCTTCAGATCAAACAACTGCATTTGCGGACCGCAGTCTGGGCCAACGTTCGGCCACGGTGAAGGCAAAACTCCACGCCCGACGCCATCCGGTCCCCAAAACAAACTTCGCAATCGCCCTAGTCACGCCTCCGGAATTTGCGCTAGCTTCCGGCCATGATTGAGCTGTCCAAACCGGAAGTCATCATCACCCACGAAAGCGATCTCGACGGGCTGGTGGCGGGCGTCCTGTTGCAGCGGCTGGCCCGGCAGTTGTTCAATGCCCACGTCCCGCTGGAAGCGCATCACTACCATAGCTGGCGGATGCGCGATCTGCGGGAGAACACGGCCTGGGTGGCGGACCTTTCCTTCGAGGCGCGCCTGGACCGGCCGCATTGGGTCGTCGTGGACCACCACCCCACCGAGACGCCACCCAGCCGGGCCCAGCTCCTCCACGACCTCGGCAAATCCGCCGGCCTCCTCTGCTACGAATTGTGCCGCCAGAACGGGCTGTCCTCGCCGCTCCTGGATCGCCTGGTGCACCTGAACAACGTGGCCGACCTGTTCCTCACCGAAGACCCCGATTTCCTCCTCGCCAACGACTACGCCAATCTGGTGAAGGTTTACGGCTTTTGGAGCGTGCACGGTGTCATCGACGGCGACTTGGAAAAGCTGCTTGACCATCCCTTACTCGAGGTCATGGCCGTCAAACGCCGCGTGGAAGACCCCATCGGCCTGGAGTGGAGCCGGCGCAACGTGGTCGAGCTCTGCCCCAGCGTGGGCTACGTGGATCCCATCGTGGGCAACAACAACCTGATCCTGCATCAACTCCTCGAGACCAGGGCCACCCCGTTTCCCGTGCTCGTCACCCTGTTTCGCCGGCCCAACGGCACCATCATCGCCAGCTTGCGCAGCCGCAATGGCGAAGCCCTCAAGATCGCCGAGAAGCTCCAGGGCGGCGGCCACCCCAATGCCTGCGGCGCCACCCTGCCGAAATCCGTCCGCTCTTACCAGGACGCCGTCCAATACCTGCGCCAGATTCTCAGTGGTACCCCTCGCCGCACCGAGGCCCTGAACAGCCTGGAAAGCATCTTCGCCGAGATCGAATCCCGCAAGTAGAGAGCCCGCCCCGCGCCGGCTCACCTCATCGACACCATCGCCTTGATCACGCCCGTCTCGGGCTGCAGCCACCGGGGGAACTCCCCGATCATGCCGTCGAAGCCGGCGCGATGTGTGATCCACGGCCGCGTGTCGATCCGCTCCCCCTCGATCAACCGGATGATACGGGCAAAATCCGCGGGCAAGGCGTTGCGCGAGGCCAGCACCGACATCTCCCGCCGGTGCATGAGCGGATGGCCAAAGGTGATCTCCTGCGTGGTAATGCCGACAAAAACCAGCCGACCGGCGAAACCGACGTAATTCACGGCGTTGGACATTGAGCGGTGGCTGCCGGTGGCGTCGATGACGACCTGCGCCAGCGCCCCGTTCGTCAGTTGCCTCAACGCCTCCAGCTCCGAGCCGTCGCCCCGGGCCTGGATGACGTGATCGACGCCCATGACCTTCTGGCAGAAGTCGAGCCGTTGGGGGTTCAGATCCAGCACGAGCGACGTGGCCCCGCTGAGCTTGACGAACTCGAGGGTCGAAAGGCCGATGGGGCCGGCGCCAATGACGAGCACGTGGTCCCCCCGCCCGGGTTGACCGCGGTTCACCGCGTGGCAGCCGATGGCCAGAGTCTCGACCAGGGCGAGTTGATCCAGGGCCAGCTTCGTCGAGGGATGCAACTTGCGGGCCGGCAGCCGGAACAGAGGGCGCAGACCGCCGTCGGTATGCACGCCCAGCACCTGCAGATTTTCGCAGCAGTTGCCGTGGCCGCGACGGCAGGCGGAACACCGCTGGCAGTTCAGGTAGGGCTCCACGGCACAACGATCGCCGGGCTTGACCTGCGTTACGTCCGGCCCCACGGCGAGCACCTCCACGCCGAGCTCGTGCCCGGGGATCCGCGGATAGCTGTAAAAGGGCATCTTGCCGAGGAAGCCCGAATAATCCGATCCGCAGATGCCCACGTGATGCACCCGCACCAGCGCCTCACCCGGCCCGGGCGCACCGGGGTCTGCGATGTCGGCGATCGAGAATCGCCCCGGCTCTTCGAGGAGGATGGCCTTCATGCAAAAGTCTTTCTTCCGGGCTCGCCGCCGAGAGCGGTGGCATCCCCGCGCCCGGCCGGCCCCGAAGCGGTGGGATCAAACACCGCCCCCGGCCCGTGGTCGAGTTCGATTTGGGCGCCAGCACGCGGGTGGCGGGTGAAAAGGCGG
>DATLZF010000130.1:0-3262 GCA_035574135.1 Candidatus Methylomirabilota bacterium | reverse complement strand
AGCGGGCCGCAGGCGGCGGCCAACCGGTATCGGTTTTCCAGCAAGGAGGAGCACCCGGCCTCGGGCCTGATCTATTACGGCTACCGCTTCTACGACCCGGGTCTCCAGCGGTGGCCAAATAGAGACCCAATGGGTGAGGAGTATGACATCAACCTTTACCGTTACGTTTACAACTCCCCGCTGAACTACGTTGACCCCGATGGTCTCTGGGGAATCCAATTCGGTGACTTCAACATCGGTTGGGGCGACCCAAATCTCGCGTTTGACTCCGACTCGTGGAATGATCTTGGGCAGGGGGCAGCAGCAACAGCCGATGGCTTTATCCCTTTCTTCGATCCATTCGAGAAATACTATGACCCGTGCGACAAGACCCTACAGTTAAGCAAGGCTGGCGGTGAGTTTGCGCGAAACACCCTGCTCACCGCTGCTGGAATGAGAGCTGGTGCGGCTCTTGGCGGAACAAGATTCGGCCACGGTTTGAACCACAATCCATATCTTCGCATTGGGCCTGGACGAATGCCGGCGCGAGGCGGCCTGCCCGCCGGGCCGAAAGTTCCCAGAATCTCGATTGGACCACAGCGGCCAGGAGTCAAAAACCCCCACATTGACCTCCGCATTCGCCCGTTTGATTAAGACGCCGACAATTAGCATTATGCCCACGAGTCGAGAAGCACTGGACGCGCAGTTGGAGGTTTTGCGTCGGAAAAATTACTCTGAACTCGCGCAGATGCCGCCATATCAGGAGCAAGAAGTTGATTGCAGCGATGGCCGTCACAAACTAGCGATTTGGAAAGACGAAGTTGAAAACTCGGAGTTGCGCGTTGTTGTTCAGGCATACAAGCATGTTCTTTTGGGAGTGGGATTAATGCAGGCCGACGGATTTCGTATTAGCCGGAGCGGCGAGATCCAAAGCGTGGGAACTGAAGAACTCGCAGAGTATTCCTGAAGGCGCGGGGTCAGAGTGGTGTCCCGCACAAACGGTGTAAGGAAATCAGCCGCACTCAGGCCGTGCGGGAGGAAGGTCGGCCACCCGCGCGTGTGCCACAGCCCTTGCGTTCCTCCGTCGCTGCGGAGTGCGGACCGTCCAGTCCCAGAGCGTGCGCCCTGTTTGCCCCCGCACCCTCTGGGCCTGGCCTCTCCTTCGCGCCGTCGTCAGCACCGCTCGCGGTGGCCGCGCTCGCTAGGGCTGCCAGGCACTGGCGGCCCATGCTTCCCCCCGCCAGCGCTCCCTGTCACTCGCCGTGCTGCCCCTTGGCCCAAAGGCACGGCTCGCGCCCGTTCGCGCCTCCGGTGGGGCACGGGCTGGGATTCTTCACCTATGGACGGTCCGTCGGCGCGAGCGGGGCGGCGCCGGCACCAGCCCGGCCATGACCGATAGCGATGGCGACGGCGTGAGCGATTTAATTGAATTCCTTTCCGACCCGAAAACGGCCAGTCTGCCCGGCGCTGTGGCTGAAAGCCCCGCCAACTCCGTGCCCGTGCGCGTGACGATGAGCCGTTGCTACCGGTGTCACACCGCCCGACTGCAATTGGGCGACCTGACCCTCCAAACCCGTCCGCCCGACCAGCCCGATTTGAGCGAAATGGTGCGCCTGGCCAAGGGCCGCAGCTACCCCGTCCGTGTCTATGCCGATTACAACACCAGCACGAACAACCGTTACACCGCCCTGATCCAGGCCGAGACCACGCCTGCCGGCTTCGTGCTCGAGGACCCGCAGGGCATCCTGGGCGTGAACAAGCGCGTGACCAACAACCTGGGCGCCCTCCAGGCCTGGGTGCACGTGCCGCGCCTCGAACTGGCCGTCGATGCCGACCGCGATCAGGTCATCCGCTTCCTGCCCAGTCTCACCGATCAAACGACCAATACCGCCCCCTACACCTTCTGGGTGAACGACGACCGCGACAGCGGCAGCACCGACACCGCCGAGGATCTTGACCCGGCCGGAGGCGCGGCCGACCACGCGGACAACGTGATCCTCAACCAGCGCGATCTGGAGGACTTCAGCCGGCTGCACTTCAAACTCGACGCCATCAACGCCACGCTGCTGACGCCGGCGAACCGGTACACCGTGGCCTTCGAGTGGCGCAACGTGACGGGCACGCCCGGCCTGCGCCTGTTCCGCGCGGTCGAGACGGGCGGTGCCACCAATTACCTGTTCAACGCCACCACCGCCGGCCAGCAGATCGTCAGCCCCTACAACACCGGTCTGGGCGTGGTGACGCCGGGCGCGCCCTTGAGCCTGACCAACACCTATTGGAACGGCGCCAGCGGCAGCAACCACACGCGCTACCTCCTCTTCGAGGGCACGGGCGAAGGCGAAGGCGACCTGGTGATGCTGCTCAGGACCAACACGCTGGTCGTGGCCGAATCCGCCCCCGTGCGCCTGCGCCTGCGCAAGGTCACCGACCTCTTCGAGCACTACACCGCGGGGGATACCACGCTGGTGTCACCGGAAGCGATCCCTCTGGATTATGCACGCGCGTTCGACAGTGGCAGCTATCTTGAGACGGCCACTGAAACGGACGACTACATTCTCTTTGTGCACGGCTGGCGTATGCAGGCATGGGAGCGTCGCAGCTTTGGCGCCACGGCGTTCAAGCGTCTTTACTGGCAGGGCTACAAGGGAGGGTTCGGCCTGTTCAGTTGGCCAACGGAGTGGACAGATATCATCAATGATCCGTTCACTTGCGGCGGCATCCCCACTCAGACACAGAACTACACTCGAAGCGAGCGGAAGGCGTGGCTTTCCGCCTTCGCCTTGCGGCGACTGTTGAAGGACTTGAACGCGAGATATGCGAACCGTGTGCGGGTGTTTGCCCATAGCATGGGCAACATTTGCACCAGCGAGGCCTTGCGACAGCATGGAAGCCGTGCAGGCAACCCCCTCGTGTATGCCTATGTGGCTTCTCAAGCGGCTAGCGTAGCGCACGCCTACGACGCCACAAACCCGGAGACGATCCAGGTTATCAGCGAAACACCGGAGGTCTATGCTCATTTTCCGCCAACTGACACGGTCTATTTTAAGGACTTGAGCAAAGCAGTCTCGCGAGATCTCCAAGGAACTCCGCGCGTGGTCAATTATCACAATCGTCTTGATTGCGCCTTGGGGGGCTGGGAAACGGGACAGGATACCAAACCCGACATCGGCTGGACCTTTCGATGGGGACTGAATCGGTGGTATCGAGGCAACACGGCGATTTTGGGCACCCGCCTTCATTTTCCTGTGGACACCTATGAAATCTACTCTCACATCGCCGAGGC
>DATLZF010000129.1:0-5550 GCA_035574135.1 Candidatus Methylomirabilota bacterium | reverse complement strand
CCGCCGAAGGACGGTAGGCAAAGAACGGCCCGGGCGCTGACTGCCGCCCGAAGCCACGGGACGGCTCAACCCCACGGCTCAACCCCACAACTGCCGGTCCAGCGCTCGGAATTGCACCGCCTCGGCTACGTGGGCGGGCCCCACCTGCTCGGCTCCGGCCAGGTCGGCAATGGTGCGGGCGACCTTGAGGATGCGGTCGTAGGCGCGGGCGCTGAAGTTCATTTCGGACATGGCGGTCTTGAGCAGTTCGAGCGTCGTCTCATCCAAGGCGCAGTATTGGCGCAGCTCCCGGCTGCCCATGCGGGCGTTGCAGGTGATGTGCGACCGTTCGCGGAAGCGGGCGAGCTGCCGGCGACGGGCTTCGATCACCCGGGCGCGAATGGCCGCGGATGGCTCGCCGGCAGCGGCGCGGGTCATGTCGCGAAACTTCACCGCCGGCACTTCGATGTGCAGGTCGATGCGGTCGAGCAACGGTCCGGAAATGCGACCGAGGTAGTTCTGGATCTCGCGCGGGGAGGAGCGGGACTCGCCCGGCATTTTGCCATCGGGCGTGGGGTTCATCGCCGCCACCAGCATGAATTGGGCGGGAAAGGTCATGGTGCCCGCGGCGCGCGAGATGGTGACGCGGCCCTCCTCGAGCGGCTGGCGCATGGTTTCGAGCACGCTGCGCTTGAACTCCGGCAATTCGTCGAGAAACAGCACGCCGTGGTGGGCCAGCGAAATCTCGCCCGGGGTGGGGTTGATGTTGCCGCCGAGCAGGCCGGCGTCGCTGGCGGTGTGATGCGGCGCGCGAAAGGGCCGGCGGGTGACGAGTGCCTGCCCGGGCGCCAGCAGTCCCACGATGCTGTGAATCTTCGTCGTCTCCAGCGCTTCCTCGAGCGTCAGGGGCGGCAGGATGGAGGGCAGCCGCCGGGCCAGCATGGACTTGCCCGTGCCCGGTGGGCCGATGAGTAGCACGTTGTGCCCGCCGGCTGCGGCGATCTCGAGCGCGCGCTTGACGGACTCCTGCCCTTTCACCTCGGCGAAATCCAGGTCGCTCTCGGCCGGCGCGTCGAAGATCTGATCGAGGCTGACGCGCATCGGAGCGATGTGGGACTCGCCCTCCAGAAACGCCGCGGCCTGGCGGAGGTTTTCGATGGGAATCACGTTCAACCCTTTGACCACAGCGGCCTCGGCGGCGTTGTCCTTGGGCACGAGCAGGCCCGCGCGGCCATCGGCCCGGGCGCGCAGAGCGATGGGCAGCACCCCTTTGACGGCGCGCACTGCGCCGGTGAGCGCGAGTTCCCCGACGAGAACGAAGTGGTCGAGCTGGTCGGTCTCGAGCTGCTCGCTGGCCGCCAGCACGCCGAGGGCAATGGGCAGGTCGAAGCTCGGCCCCTCCTTCCGCACATCGGCCGGGGCAAGGTTGATGGTGGTTCGCCCCATCGGGATTTTGTAACCCGAGTTGCTCAACGCCGTGTTCACCCGGTCCTGCGACTCGCGTACAGCGGCGTCGGGCAGGCCCACGATGACGATGCGCGTATCTCCCCAACCGACGTTGACCTCGACCTCCACAGAGTAGGCCTCAATGCCCTGGACCGCGGCGGAACAAACCTTGGCTAACACGCCGTGAACAGTGGGCCGGCCCGCCCCGCAGGGCAATCCCGAAATGGGCCAAATGGGCGCCCCATCCGCGGCATTGCGCGGCGGCGGGCGTTTGCACCAACATCGGCTCATGAAACACCTCCTGGCCCTCGATCAGGGCACGACCAGCTCCCGGGCGATTGTCTTCGATGAAACCGGCGTCATCCGCGGCACCGCGCAGAAGGAGTTCCGCCAGATCTTCCCGCAACCGGGCTGGGTCGAGCACGACGCGAACGAAATCTGGGCCACCCAGCTCGGCGTCGCCACCGAGGCGATCCAACGCGCCGGCCTTCGCCCCCGTGACATCGCCGCTCTGGGTCTCACCAACCAGCGCGAGACGACCGTGATCTGGGACCGCAAAACCGGTCAACCCATTGCCCCGGCCATCGTGTGGCAGGACCGGCGCACGGCGCCGGTGTGCGACCGTCTCCGTGCGGAGGGTTTGGCCGGGCGCATCCGCGAGCTCACCGGGCTGGTGGTGGACGCGTACTTCTCCGGCACCAAGGTGCAATGGTTGCTCGACCACGTGCCGGGGGCGCGGGCGCGGGCCGAGGCCGGCGCACTGGCCTTCGGCACCATCGACTCGTGGCTAATGTGGAAGCTTTCCGGCGGCCGACTGCATTTGACCGACTCGAGCAACGCCTCGCGCACGCTCCTGTTCAATCTGCACACGGGCCGATGGGACGACGAGATGCTGGCCCTGCTCCGCGTGCCGGCCGCCCTGCTGCCCGAGGTGCGCGCCTCCAGTGAGGTGTACGGCGAGGCGGTGGATGAACTGGGCGGGATTCCCCTGGCGGGCATGGCGGGCGATCAGCAGGCGGCGCTGTTTGGTCAGGCGTGCCATCAGCCGGGTCTGGTCAAGAACACCTACGGCACCGGCTGTTTCATGCTGATGCACACGGGAACCAAGCCGGTCCAGTCCCGGAACAACCTTCTCACCACCGTGGCCTGGCGCGTGGGCGGGCAGACGGAGTATGCCCTGGAAGGCAGCGTGTTCATCGCCGGCGCGGCCATCCAATGGCTGCGCGACGGGCTTGGAATCATTCGCTCCTCGGCCGAGGTCGAGGCGCTGGCGGGCCGGGTGGCCGACTCGGGTGGCGTTTATTTGGTGCCGGCGTTTGCGGGCCTGGGCGCGCCCCACTGGGATGCCTACGCGCGCGGCGCCCTGCTCGGGCTCACGCGTGGCAGCAGCGCCGCGCACGTGGCGCGGGCGGCGCTGGAGAGCATCGCCTACCAAAGCACGGATCTCGTCCACGCCATGGAAGCGGATTCGGGACTCCGGTTGCGGGAGCTGCGCGTGGACGGCGGCGCATGCGTGAACAACCTGCTCATGCAAACCCAGGCCGACCTGCTGGGCGTGCCGGTGATCCGGCCGCGCGTGGCCGAGACCACCGCCCTGGGCGCGGCCTACCTCGCGGGCCTGGCCGTCGGGGTGTGGAAGGATCGGGCCGAGATCGCCCGGCAATGGCAGGTGGAGCGGCGTTTCGAGCCGGCAATGAGCCCCGAGGATCGCGAGCGCCGGCTGGCGGGATGGCGCCGTGCCGTCGAGCGGGCCAAGCACTGGGAGCCGGCCCCGGTATGAAGCGCCCTGAGATGCTGGCCCGGTTGGAGGCGCGCGAGCCGTGGGACGTGCTCGTCATCGGCGGCGGCGCCACGGGGCTGGGGATTGCGGTGGATGCCGCGGCCCGCGGTTACCGAACTTTGCTGCTGGAGCAAGACGACTTTGCCAAGGGGACCTCGAGCCGGAGCACCAAACTGATTCACGGCGGCGTGCGCTATCTCCAGCAGGGCAACGTGGGGTTGGTGCTGGAAGCGCTGCGCGAGCGCGGCCTGCTCACCCGCAACGCGCCACATCTCGTCCACCACCTGGCGTTCATCGTGCCGAACTACACGTGGTGGGAGGCGCCGTTCTACGGCATCGGATTGAAGTTCTACGATCTCCTGGCCGGCAAACTCGGGCTCGGCCCCTCGCAGTGGCTCTCGCGCGAGGAAACGCTGGCCCGCCTGCCCACGCTCGAACCCGAGGGCCTGCGCGGCGGCACGATCTATTACGATGGCCAGTTCGACGACTCGCGGCTGGCCATCGCCCTGGCCCGGACGGCGGCCAGCCACGGCGCCACGCTGTTGAACTACGCGCCGGTCATCCGGTTGCTGCACGCGCACGGCCTCCTGCGGGGGGCCGTGGCGCAGGATCTGGAGAGCGGACGCGGGTTCGAAGTGCTGGCCGGCGTGGTGATCAACGCCACGGGTGTCTTCTGCGACGAGGTGCGGCGCCTCGACGAACCGCGCGCGCCCGGGATCGTCTCGCCCAGTCAGGGCGTCCATCTCGTGCTCGACCCTTCGTTTCTCCCGGGGGACACCGCGATCATGGTGCCGAAAACCGACGATGGCCGGGTGTTGTTCGCCATCCCGTGGCATGGCCGTGCGTTGATCGGCACCACGGATACGCCCGTGGCGGCAGCACAGTTGGAACCGCGCCCGCTGGCCGAGGAAATCGAGTTCCTGCTCACCCACGCGGCGCGTTATCTCACCCGGGATCCCACGCGGGCGGACGTGTTGAGCACCTTCGCCGGCTTGCGGCCCTTGCGAAAGATGGAAGGCACCTCCGACACGGCCTCGATGCCACGCGATCACAGCGTGCTGGTTTCCAAGTCGGGCCTGGTCACGGTGGTGGGCGGCAAGTGGACCACGTATCGGAAGATGGCCGAGGACGCGGTGAACCAGGCCGTGTGCGTGGCCGGATTGGACGAGCGCCCCTGCGCCACGGAAAGCCTGCGGTTGCACGGCGCGCCGGAGACGACCTCAGGGCCGGTCCGCGCGGGCGACTGGAACGTTTATGGCACCGAGGCCCCGGCCATCGCCGCGTTGGCCGCCGGCGGCAACGGAGATTGGTCGAAGCGGCTTCACCCCGCCCTGCCGTATCGCGAGGCCGAAGTCGTCTGGGCTGTGCGCGAGGAGATGGCGCGCACCGTGGAGGATGTTCTTGCCAGGCGCACGCGGGCATTGTTGTTGGACGCGCGGGCCAGCGCGGAGGCGGCGCCCCGCGTGGCTGCCCTGATGGCGGCGGAACTGGGTCGCGACGCCACCTGGCGCGAGAGCCAGGTGAATCAGTTTCGAGAGCTGGCGGCCGGATACTGCTTGAGCCCATGATGACCTCCGACTTGTTTCCCGACGAGGACTACCGCTTTCGCCTCAACCTCGAACGCGAAGACGTGGCCAGGTTCTTCGCTCCGACGGAGCACCACGAGGCCTTGCTGGCCGAGCGGGCGCGCTGGATTCAGACCACTCCCGATGCGTGCGTGGCGGCGCTGCCCGAGGCTGCCGAAGTGGTCATGCGCTTCGCCGAACTGGTGTCCGGCACGATGTGCCCGTCGCCCATCGAGCGCACGGACACTTTGAGTCTTTGCGCGGAGCTCGGCCGCCACTTGGAGCCCGACTTTCTCGTGTTGAAGCCGGACCGCGAGGGGACATTTCGATTGGTGGCCGGCTGCGTCTGTTTTCCTTCCTCCTGGAGCCTTCCAGAGAAGATGGGCAGGCCGCTCGGGGAGATTCACGGGGTCGTTCCCGGATTGAACGCCTCCCTCGGCAGGTCCATTGATGGCTTCCTGTCGCGGCTCAAGCCCGGGACCGGCTGGCGGCGCGCCAACTGGGGTCTCAGCCGTTCCCCGGAGTTGAACCAAAATCCGGAGCGGCGTCTGCCGAGACTCGACGCCGCCGTGAGGGAGAACGAGGTCTGGCTGCGAATCGAGCATCAGATCCTGACGGCGCTCCCGACGGGCGGCATCTTGTTCGGCATCCGCATCGAGTCACGTCCGCTGGTCCAAGTGCGGCGCGAGGCGGGCGTGGCGGCGGCCCTGGCGCGGGCGTTGCGCACGATGCCGGAGGAGGTGGCGCGGTACAAGGGGCTGGCCACGGCGCGGACGACCA
>DATLZF010000128.1:0-12846 GCA_035574135.1 Candidatus Methylomirabilota bacterium | reverse complement strand
TGCCGTGCCCTGTTCCAGCCTCCAGATGACGGTGTCCTTGCCCGTTTTCTCCTTCTCAGCTTTGGCGCTGAACTCTTTGATGGCGGCCGGGACGTTGCCCGACCGCCACAAGGGGGTTCCTTTGTTCTGCTGATTGTAAGTCTGGCATCCGGTGGTCCCCAGCAGGCCTGCAAGCACGGCTGCGCCGAGCATCGTGTCGATTACGGTTTTCATGGTTTCCCTTTCGTTCCCGCTCCTTGGTGTTTTGGCGCGCAGTGGGCGCGCGGTGGTTAAGGGGTGCCGCCTGCTGCGGAACGCCGTACGATGGCGTCCTTGGCCACACCCAAATCTTCTCCGGTGACCTCGGCCTTGGCCATTTTGGGCAGGACTTCGGTGATGCGCACCTGTCCCACCTTGACCTCCTCGCGTCCGAGAACCTCGCCGGTGTCGGGGTCCTTCAGTTCTTCGCCTGTTGCATAGACCGACCAGATTTGCCCGACAGCGATGCCCGTGCCTTCGCCACGGTTGATGGTCACCTGCTGGCCGGTTTTCGCGATGATCTTGGCCGGGAAAACCACGTCGGCGGTGCGCGTGGCGATCCACTCGGTCATTTGCTTGACGACGGTGAGGAGAAGCGCGTCCGTCGGGTCCGCGTTGTTGGCCGCGCTGTTGAGCGTCTCCTTGTGGTCCTGGTTGGTGATGACGTTACTCACGGACTCGAGCAGCTTGCCGGAGGTGGTGTCGTAAACCTTGCTCACCATGCCCAAGCGGATGGTGCGGACGGTGAGGGTGGTGCCGCTGAGCTGCTGGACGAGCCGCTGCGATTGGTCCTCGAAGTCGTCCACGGTGGTCACCAGGATGTACTTGGCACCCTTGAGCTTGAACTGCTGGGCGCGGCCGGGATCGGCGCCGTCAAAGTTGCCGGAGTTTTCGCGTTCCTGACGCTTGATCACCTCCCCGAGGTCGCGTCCGGCCACCACGTCGAACTTGCGCGAGGCATTGATGCTGTTGATCAATTGACTGTCGAGCGCCTCGACGACGCGGCCCAGGGACGATCCCTTGCCCGCCTGCTCGAACCGAGCCTTGAGCGTGGGCGTCGGGGCGATGGCTTCCACGGCCAGCGTCGCCTTCTGGGCGTGCAGCCGGGAAGCGGGCAGGGCGGTGAGCGTCAGGACCAGCGGGAGGAGTCGGAAAAGTTTCATACGCGTGGGGATTGCGGGATTAATAGACCGTTTGCTTGATCACGGCGCCATCGTAGAGGGACTTGCCCTGTACATCCACCTTGAAGCCGCTCTGTTGAAGCATCTGGGCGAACCCCTCGAGCACCTTCACGCGCGCGTCGGTCAACTTCTCGCCTGCGCGCAACTGCTGCAAGGTCGCGGCGCTGTCCTTCCAACGGTTGTAGCCCGCCTCGCTCATTTGCAGGGCCACCTTCAGCTTCTGGCCGGGAATGGCGTTGATGGTGCGTTCCCAAGGGGAAAAGCCCTCGCGGGACAGCCGCACTTTGTGAAAGCCCGGCCGCAACGGAAACACCCCCGGGGCCGATCCGAGCACCACGCCGTCCACCTCGACGGTCACGTCGAGGAGTTGCACGTCGATCTGGTTCGTGCCCCGGACGACGGTTCCGTTCTCCCCGAGGCGGATGTCCGGCACGCTCAAGGGCTGGCCTACAATGTCGGTCACTCCGCACACGATGGTGACATCCACTTCCTTGGGTTTTGCCGCCGTGGCGGTAAGAGCGGCGCGTTTGTGCGGCAGGCTATCGGCGAGTTTCAGTGCCGCTTCGTCGAGCAACTCGTTCAAAACATCGCTGCTCTCGACCTTGCTTTCCGGGGTCGCGCGGAACTGCTTGGAAACCCGCGCCGTGTCCCCCACCAGCGCGCCGCCTTCCGCCGCGTCCGCCACACGGTAGGCGACCCGCAGGGTGTGGATGTCGTTCACCGTGTTCACGGCGCCGTCGTTGAAGCTCTTTTTCTCGGACCCGTAGCTGACCAGGCTGGCGAGCAGGATGAAGTCGGCTCCCATCGTCTGGGCCAGCCGCAGCGCGCTGGAGCGCTCGCTCAATTGCTGGTCGAGATTGGCGCCTTCGCCGGTTTTCTTGAGTGCGTCGGTGATTACCTGCCGGCTCAGCAGCGTGAACCCCCGGCCCGCCACCCGGCTGCTCAACAAATCCTCGAAGGCCGCCGTCTTGTCTTGCAAGGCGGCTCCGGCCCGGTTCTGCACGATCACGGCCGCCTTGAGGGGGGTGGGGGTTGTGGGAGGCTCGGCGCCGTGCACCGGCGTCGTCGATCCCAGCAGCCCGATGAGAAGCGCGGCCGCTGTCGCCAGCAGCCCCGGATGTGGGGTGATTCGTCGCCGGTTGCGCCGGCGGAGCACGTCAGTTTCAGCTTTCATGAGAGATCGGTCTTTTGGTTTTGCACAGCCTTCAACCACGGCTGTCGAGATAGGGGCAGGAACCGAGGCGAGTCAACGGCAATCTCCGCCGGTCCATTGGGTTCCTGCCCGCGATCTTTCTCATGGCCGGTTAAACCCCCGGCCGGAATGAAACCTTACAGCGGACTTTCCCGAGACGCCGGCCCGTGATGATTCTTGTCGTCGCAGGGGCGACATGGCTTAACTGGGCCATGCGCACGGTTCGATTCTGGAAGAGCCCGGTTTGCGGGCCGGTGGCTCTGGCGATGGTGCTGATGTGTGGTTGTGAAGTGGTGCCGGAGACGGGCCGGCGGCAATTGATGCTGGTCTCCACGGCCCAAGAGGCACAAATGGGGCTGGCCGCCTTCAACTCCATGAAGCAGGAGATGCCCCTCAGCCGGGACTCCCAGGCGGCGGCCATGGTCAAACGGGTGGGCGAGCGCATCGCCCGCGTCGCCAACCTGCCCAATGCCCAGTGGGAATTCGTTTTGTTTGAAAGCAAGGAGGCCAATGCCTTCTGCCTGCCGGGCGGCAAAGTAGGCGTTTACAGCGGCATCCTCGCCATCACCAAGGATGAGGCGGGGCTGGCGACGGTCATTGGTCATGAAGTGGCCCATGCCGTGGCGCGGCATGGCGCCGAGCGGGTGAGTGAGGCGATGCTGCTCCAAGGCGGTGGCCAGGCGGTTGGGCTGCTCAGTTCGAGCGCCGATCCGAGGACGCAGGCGGGCATCCTGCTGGCTTATGGCGCCGTCACCAAGTTGGGTCGGGAATTGCCTCACAGCCGCCAGCAGGAGGCAGAGGCGGACCACCTCGGGCTGCTATACATGGCCCGCGCCGGCTACAACCCGGAAGCGGCGATTGAGTTCTGGAAGCGCTTTGCCGCCCACACCGGCGGCAGCGAATCCCGATTCCTGTCCTTTCTCCGCACGCATCCCCTGAGCGAAGACCGCATTCGCGCAATACAGGAACGCCTGCCCGAGGCGCGCGCGCAGTATCGTCCGCAATAGAGCCGGCGCCGCATTCTCGGCTTTCCCCCGGCCGCGCCAGCGGGCAAAGTGTCCGCGTGCAAGTGCCGTTCTTGAATCTGGCCGCGCAGCACGCGGCGTTGCAGGACGAGGTGATGGCCGCCGTCGGGCGGTGTCTGACCAGCGGGCATTATATATTGGGCCCGAATGTCGCGGCGCTGGAACAGGAAATCGCCGCCCTGAGCGGCACGGCCTTTGGCATCGGCGTCAACTCCGGTTCCGACGCGCTCACGCTCTCCTTGCGTGCCCTGGACATCGGTCCCGGCGACGAAGTCATCACCAGCCCGTTTACCTACATCGCGCCGGCTGAGGCCATTCACCAAGTGGGCGCGAGGATCGTCTTTGCCGACATCGACCCCGACACGTTCAACCTTGATCCGGCTGACGTGGCCCGGCGGCTGACGCCCCGCACGCGCGCCATCATTCCCGTCCATCTCTTCGGCCAACCCGCGCCGATGCGGGACCTGGAGGCCCTGACCCGGGACCGAGGGATTGATCTTGTCGAGGACTGCGCCCAGGCCATCGGCGCGCGGTATCATGGCCAACCGGTCGGCAGCTTGGGCCGGCTGGGTTGCTTCAGCTTCTATCCGACCAAAAACCTGGGCGCGGATGGTGACGGGGGCATGGTGGTGACCCGCGAGGAAGCGCTCGCGAAAAAACTGCGCATGTTGCGTGTGCACGGCATTGAGCGCCGCTACTATCACGATCTGCACGGATTCAACTCGCGGCTGGACGAGATCCAAGCCGCCATTCTCCGCGTGAAGCTGCCCCGGCTGTCCGGGTGGAACGCGCGTCGAGGGCAGATTGCCGCGCGCTACCGGGAGGGGTTGGCCGGGCTGCCGTTGACCTTGCCGGTGGTGCTGCCCGGGCTCGAGCACGTTTACCATGTCTTCGCCATCCTGACTGACCAGCGAGATGCATTACAAAAGCATCTGGCCGAGCGGGGCGTACCGACGATTATTTATTACCCGCTCCCCTTGCACTTACAGAGGCTCTACGAGGGATTGGGATTTCGCCGGGGCGACTATCCCGTGGCCGAGGCAGTGGCAGAAAGGATCCTCCCACTGCCGATGTATCCGGAGCTGACCGATGAACAGGTGGACTACGTCTTGCAGGTGATCCGGTCGTTTCCTTTCGCGCGGCCCTGAGCCGGCCCGGAGCGGGCGAAAAACTGCGGGGACGGGTTAGCCGTGAACCCTTGAACCGCAGCCGCCTGTGAGGCTGGGCCATGGTTTGGCCAGGGTCGAGGGGTGGGAGAACAGGCGGAGCGAACGAGGAGGCGATTACGGCATCTGTTCCTCGACACGCGCCATGCGTTCCGCTTTCTGCAGATAAGAGATCGCTTTCTTGTAATCCCTCTGGCGCTCGTAGTAGTGACTGATCCGGGTGTACACGGACGAGCTGGGGTGTGCGTTGGCTTCCTGCAGAAGTTCGTCGATGTCACTGGTCCACGAGGCCACCTGGCTGCGGGTGATTACCCCGCCCGATGCCTTGTCCGGACTATTGCCTCCCACCAGCCCTTGCACCACGATCACCAGCATCGCGCCCAGCAGGAACAACTTCAGGTTCGGTCGAGCCAGAACTGACTGCTTCATTGTCATCACAAACGGCTAACGTACGGACGGATGCCCGCAACCAGCGGTAACATGGCTCACGCCACTTTTCCTGTCCAACGAGGTCATCGGCAACCGCTGTAGCGGACTTTATCCACTCAACACCTGACGTGCGGGTGAGTTGCAGCTTGACGTAAGGCGGGGACAGAGGAGGCGGAGCGCCAGGCACAGACTCCGTCCCGGCCACAGTTCAACGGAAGTCTTGCTGGCCCGGTATAACGCAACGAATGGGAGGCCGCCGGACCGCGAACGCGGAGTCCCGGTCTGCCCGCGGTCGCCCCGGTTCAGAAATAGAACCGGAGGCTGGCAAAGAACGTCCGCTCGCGCGGCAATTCGGCATAGAGGGTGAGAGGGTTTAGCCGGTAGTTCTGGTCGGTCAAATTGAGCAGGCCCACTCGCACCTCGCCGCGCCGCCGGAGGAACCGATATCCCGCCTGAAGGTTGAACTGCCAGAAGTCTTCCTCCGGCAGCGGCGTCGTGTAGCCGGCATTGGATTGACGCGACCACACCGTGTCAGCCTGCGCGAAGAAGCCCGAGGGATGGTGGAAGCGGACGAGGAGCCGGGCCTGGTGCAGCCGCGCGCTGAGCTCCTGCGCGGCGTTGACCGCCTCCTCGGGCACATCGTTGTAGCGGGAATCGAGATCGGCTGCCGTAAAGCGATAAAGTCCGCCGAGGCTCCACCACTCGCCCAGCAGTTGGTTCACCGTCAACAAGGCCGAGCGTTCCTCGTAGTCCAGCGCCTGTCGTGTGCTGCTCGCATAGTCGGGCAGAAACGGGAAGAACGGTTCGTTGGTGAGCACGCCCACGGTCCGGACGCCATCCGAACGCAGCCACTCTCCCTCCACTCCCACATAAGTCCGCGAAGGCGCCGCCCAGTCCCAGCCCGCGTGCAGCGTCTCGAACTCTGTGGCCGGCACCAGGCCACCGGCAGACTCCGGGAGCAGACTGCGAAAAGCCTGGTTGAAACCCGCCACCTGCGTCGGCTCGAGTCGGACGCTGTTGTCGAAGAACACCCCGCCGAGGGATCGCGTGTAGGCCAGCCGAAAGTATGATTTGTCCCACGCCTCCCACACCACACCGGCTTTGGGGGAGAACTGATTTTCCGTGGCCTCCTCGTCGGTGATCGGCACCACGACAAGATTCTCCGGATAGTGCAGCCGGTCGTAGGTGGCGCCGAGAGTGATCCGAACCGGTTCGACGACCTGCCATTGGTGGTAGCCATAGACGGAGGCCCGGTTGATGTCCGTTTCAAAGTGGCTGGCTGAGATCGTGGTGGGCACGGTGCGCTCCTCCAGGCGGTCCCGACTCTCGGCCCAGCCGAACTGCCCTCGGGCACCCACGACCGTGAGATGATCGGGCGTCTGCCAGAGGTGCTGCACCTCCGCCGACACGGCCTCGAATCGCACGCGATTGGTGTAGGCGTAGTCGGTGAAGCCGAGCGACGTCTGGCGGGGGTCGTCGATCGCCACCACCTCGCCGCTGCCATCGCGGCGCAGCCAGATGAGGTTTGGATCGGTGTCCCGGGCCTGCACCCGATCGTTGAACCACCCGGCCAGGAACAGGGTGTGCGAGCCCGGTCCCCATTCCCGATGGTAGCCGCCGACGAGGTTGGCATCCTGTTTCTCCGTCAGGCGCAAACCCAGGCTGGCATTGGTCTGATAGTAATACTGCGCCACGTCCCCCGACTCGGCGTCGTGGTTCCAGAACTGGAAGAACAGGCTGTCCTTGGCCGTGAGCTGCTGCTTCACTTTGGCCGAAAGGGTCAGTTGTTCGAGATCGTTGTTCGGGCGCTGGCCGTTCTCGGTCCGGTAAAAGGCGTCCAGTGCGTAACCGGTGCGCCCAAAGCTGCCGTATTGCGAGCCGCGCTGAAGCCAGTCACCGCTGCTGAAATACTCAGTGCTGCTACTGACGCCGAGGTGGTCGGACTCGAACAGGCGCGAGTACTCCTGCTGGGAGACGTTCTGCGAAAGGTTGCCCGCCCCGGGCGGGGCCAGCAGGTTGGCCGTGAGCAACTCGCTCAACCACGGCGCCTCGTAGCGCAGGTTGACTTGCCGGGGGTCGCGCAGCGCGTCATAGCTGTTGGCCAGGAACTGGTGGGCGGAGTAGTTGCCGTAGTCGTAATTCACCGCTCGCGCCGCCTCGCGCACACTCACCTCCGTCATGCCCGCGTCCCGGTAAATGGAGGCGAGATTGGCAGAACGCACGGCCCGGTCCTGATCCAGGAGCAGCCGCGAGCGCCACACGTTGCGGTGGTCATTCAACGCCCGGGAGCGTTCCAGGTCGGACACGGCCCGGTTGATCTCGTTTTGCTCCTGGGCGAGCAGCGCGGAGTAAAACCACGCGGTGGGATCGTTGGGATCGAGCCGTTGCGCGAGGGCCAGTTCCTTGCGTGCGCGCCCGTTGTCCCAGGTGTGACTGAAGGCCTTGCCCAGGTAGCTCCGCAACAGCGCCCGTTGCGGCTCCAGGGCCGCCGCCACCTGGAGATCGGCCCGCCCTTCCGTCTTTTGGGCCAGGCTCATCTTGACCAAACCGCGTCCGAGCCAGCCGTTGCCGAGGCTGCCATCCGTGGCGATGGCGCGGTCAAAGAATTCAAGCGCCGCGTGGCGGTGGCCTTGGGCGGCCAGCACGAAGCCCTGCAACGCCAGCGCCTGGGCGTTGCGCGGGGATAGTTCCAGCGCGCGCGTGAGGGCCCCGAGGGTGGCGTTCGCTCGCCCGAAGCCAAAGTCCAGCTCCGCCACGCGCACCCAGGCGAATCCGAATGAGGGCGCGATCCGTGTCGCCGCCTGGGCGGCTTCGAGAGCCGCTTGGAGCTCGCCTTGGGACTGAAGCCGGTAGGCCTCCGCCAGCCATTCCGTGGCCGTGCTCGGTCGTTCCGCCCGCTCGACCGTCTGGCCCTTTACCACGCGAATCACCGTGCGCAATGCGCGGACTACGGAGGGATGACTGTTCACCGCCGCCAGCAACTCTTCCGTCTGCGAGACCTGGCCGACCGCAAGCAGCAGCGCCGCCAGATAGACCCGTTCCGCATCTGATGCCGGTACGCGGCCCTCAGGATACGCGGCGAGCGCCCGCAACAAATCGCCCTGGCGGTAGGAGCGCAGCGAGGCTGCCAAGGCGGTCTTCTCGACCCGGGTCAGGGCGGCTTCGTCCGGGTCCAACGTCGCCGGGTAATAAAGGCTCCACTGGATGATGCCGAGCGCGTCCAGCACGGGTGTGCGGCGCGGCGGCTGGCCTGGCGGCACCGTGGCCTGATCAACCCCGCGCAGGACCACCTCGCCGAGGGCATTGGTTAGGACCACCTCGCCGTCGAGCACCGTCACCACGGTTTGCCCGTCGTCGCCGACGAAGATGTGAAACTCGGTGCCGCGGACGGCGCCGGATGCCTGCGGCGTGCGGAACTCGACTTCGCGGGGACGCTCGCGGTTGAAGAAGTAGAGCCAGCCCTGGAGCACATCGAGCAGCGGCTTCTTGTCCGGCGCGGGCGGGGGGCGAATCTCGAACGACGTCAGCTCCCCGACCCGCGTGACGCTGAGGTCCGACAAGCGGAGCGTGACCCGGCTGCGGCGCCCGGTGCGGACGCGGTCGCCCCCCCGTAGCGCCTGGTTGGTGGTGGCTGGAGACCAGACGGCCGCGCCGGCGGGACGCACCTCGACTTGCCCCTCAAATGCCAGCAGGGTACTGGCGGGGACGTCCCCGCTGGCCGGCGGTTGGGCGCGGAGGCCCGTCGCCGCGCTCAAGGTCAGCGCGATCCATGCCGCGAAAAAGAATCGAGTTCGGTTGCCCATTCCACGGGGCCAGGGCCCCACAGCAGTTCACCCTGCACGGTGACATGGCGAGCATACTGCGGGCATGACGAGTGACAACCGGAAGCTTGCGCACTGCCATCACGCAGTCAGGGGGCATTGCATTTCCACTGTGTCGCGTCACCGAACGGGCCGGTCCCGTTGATTCCGCGCCGACCTTGTGGTCGGCCGTTCGGGGTGAGAGGGCCGCCGGATGGACCGTGGGTGCAGCGGTTTGGCTGGCGCCCGGCTCAGGGCATGGCTTGCGCGTCGGGGGCGGGCGCTGAGGCGGACGACCCGAGTGTTCCAGTCTCCCACGAGGAGGACAGCCCGTGGGGGAACACGGCATCGGTGGTGAGAATTGTGCCGAGCAACAGCACTGCGCGGCGCCGGCGGCTCAACCAGCCGAGGGGAGCCGCCACTGCGGTCGCCGCGTCGATTCCTGGCCGTCCTTCATTGCCTTGCGGCCGGCGCCGGTGGCGGCTTGAGCGGCCAGTGGGTGGAGTCGGTGCGGGCGGTTTGGAGGTAGGCCTCGATCTTCGCGACGACCTCGGGGTGGTGAGCGGCGACATTGTTTGTTTCGCCGAGATCGGTCTTCAGGTTGTAGAGTTCGAGGGGCGCACCGAGTGCCAGCCGGACAGCTTTCCAATCCCCCATGCGCACGGCCTGCTTGGATCCCTTTTCGTGGAACTCCCAGTAAAGGAACTCGTGTTGGTTGGTCTGCGTCTGGCCGAGCAGGGTGGGCACGATGGAAATGCCGTCCAGTCCGGCTGGCGGCTTGACTCGGGCCAGTTCCGCGACCGTGGGCAGGAAATCCCAGAACGCCCAGACCTGGTCGCTGACGGAGCCGGCTTTGATCCTGCCGGGCCAGCGGGCGATCATCGGCACACGGATGCCCCCTTCGTAGAGGTCGCGCTTGATGCCGCGCAGCGGGCCGGCACTTTGGAAAAACGCCGGATCCACGCCGCCCTCCTTGTGCGGGCCGTTATCACTGGAAAAGAAGATGAGAGTGCGTTGGTCGAGTTTGAGTCGCGCCAGTTGATCGAGGATGGCGCCGACGTCGCGGTCGAGGCGCGTAATCATCGCCGCCTTGTTCTTTTCCATCTGCGGCCAGTTCTCCTGTGTGTAGGGCGCGTCGGAGGGCACCTCCATGCCGCGATCCTTCAGTTCATTGTGGGCGTGGGGAATCGTGTAGGCCAGGTACATGAAGAACGGGACGGTGCGGCTCACACGGATGAAGTTGGACGCCACCTGCGAGATGAGGTCGTGAGAGTACTGTCCTTTGCGCCCGTTGAGGTTCGCTTCCAGGATGAACACCTGGTCGTTGCGATAAAGCTGGGTCGGGTAGTAGTCATGCGCGTGCGTCTGGTCCAGGTAGCCGAACCATTCCTCGAAGCCCTTCTTGTTCGGGTGGCCGGAAGTGCCTTCCAGGCCGAGGCCCCATTTGCCAAAGGCGCCGGTCGAATAGCCCGCGCGCTGCAGCAGCTCGGCCACGGTCACATCGCCCGCCTCGAGGGGAACGTCCGCGTTACCCCGGATGCGCGTATGTCCGGTATGCAGGCCCGTCATGAGGCAGGAGCGCGACGGGGCGCAGACCGTGGAACCGGCGTAGCATTGGGTGAAGCGCATGCCTTCGGCGGCCAGGCGGTCGAGATTGGGCGTCCTGATTTTCTGCTGGCCGTAGCAGCCCAGGTCGCCATAGCCCAGATCGTCCGCGAGAATGAAGATGATGTTCGGTCGGCCGCCCCCGCGCAGCCGTTCGAGCAACGGAGGTTCGGCAGCGGACAACGGGGAGACAACGAGGGTGTAGGCCGCGAGTGCCGTTATCAGGGCGCACCATCCCATCTGTGCAAATCGCATGAGGGATTACTAGCATGGCCGGGATCGATCGGGGAAGCCTCGCCGGCGCCTTGTGGGGGCGAAGAGCGCGCCGCCAGGGATGGAGGACTCTTCCTTCGTGGATTCCCCGGCTTTGGCTCCGAGAAACCACCGGCTCGGGTATGCAACTCCGCGGTGCCAAGACGGAATTGACCGGGCCGTGTCCCCACGCTACCGTTGCCGCGTTTCAGAGCTCGGATTAACCCCTATGAACGCCAAACTAGTCACGTTATTGGCCGCCGCGGCCCTGCCCGCCGGCGGATTTCTCGAATCAACCACCTCGGCGCAGAACATCTGCTTCAACGTCTCCCATCCCGGAGCCGGCCAACTCAGTTACTTCACCGCCCGACTGAACAGCGCGGGTGCCTTGGACGGCCTCAATTACCAGGGCTGGTGCATTGACACGGATCGGCGCATCACGACCGAACAGCAATACACGGCCAAGATGATCTGGACCACCGACCTCGGGGCGGCGGCCGCGATTATCGAGCACCCGGAAAACCTCGATTTGGTCAACTTCATCCTGAATCAGGAGTATCCGGGCAAGCCTTCGCCCTCCGGCGGCACCTACACCTTCGGTGACGTGCAGCGCGCCCTGTGGACGCTGCTGGATGACCGGCTCTCCGATTCCGGCCTGCGGGAATGGTCCCAGCTTCGTGTCGATGAGATCCTGCTTGATGCTGCCACCAACGGCGAAGGATTCGTTCCGGGTTGTGGCGATCTCATGGGCCTGATCCTCAACCCGGTGCTCGTGGGGTGCGATCCGGCGACCACCAACATGACCACGGTGGCGCAAATCGTCCTGGTGCCGGTGCCGATTGGCTGCCTGGGCGACTACGTCTGGCTCGACAAGAACGTGGACGGCATCCAGGACGCCGACGAAGCCGGCATTCCCAGCGTGACGGTGAATCTGCTCGATTGCCAGGGCAACATCCTTGCCACCACCACCACCGACGCGAACGGCTTCTACCTGTTCAGCGGCCTGATCGCGGGCAATTACAACGTCCAGGTCGTTGCCCCTGGCGGCTATGTCTTCACGGCTCAGGACCAGGGTACCGACGACGCCTTGGACAGCGATGCGGACGCCACCGGCATGATGGCCTGCACGGCTCTTGCGCCGGGAGAAACGGATCTCACCTGGGATGCCGGCCTTTACCAACTGGCGGCCATTGGCGACCGCGTCTGGCTCGATGGCAACGTCAACGGCGTCCAGGATGCCGGCGAGCCGGGTATTCCGGGCGTGACCGTGAAGCTGATGGATTGCCAGGGCAACATCCTCGCCACCACGGTCACCGACGCCTCGGGCAATTACCTCTTCAGCGGCCTGGTGCCCGGTCAATACAACATCCAGGTCGTTGCCCCCGCCGGCTATTTGTTCACTTCCCAGTACCAGGGCGGTGATGCCGCGCAGGACAGTGATGCGGACGCGACGGGGCTCATGATCTGCACCACGCTCGATTCGGGTGAAACGGATCTCACCTGGGACGCCGGGCTCTACCAGACGGCGGCGATCGGCGATCTGGTGTGGGTGGACATCAACAAGAACGGCATCCAGGACGCCGGGGAAGCGGGTCTGCCGGGAGTCACTGTCCTGCTGGCCGATTGCGCGGGCAACCAGCTTGCCTCGACGACGACGGATGCCAACGGGAATTACCTCTTCTCCGGCCTGCTTCCGGGCAACTACAACATTCAGATCGTCATTCCGACCGGCTACGTCCTGACCTCGCAGGATCAAGGCGCCGACGACGCGCTGGACAGCGACGCCAACAACCTGGGTGTCATGATCTGCACCACGCTGGAGTCCGGTGAAACAGACCTCACCTGGGATGCCGGGGTTTACAAGCCGACCCTCGTGTGCACGCGCACGCAGGGCTACTGGAAGACTCATCCGGAAGCCTGGCCGGTCGAAGAGATCACCATCGGTGACAAGACCTACACGAAAGCCGAAGCCATCGCCATCATGAAGAGGTCGGCCGCGGGCGACAAACGCTTCAACATGTTCGAGCAATTGGTGGCCGCCAAACTGAACCTCCTGGCGGGCACCGACGGTTCCTGCATCAGCGACGTCATCGCCGCGGCGGATGTCTGGTGGATCAAGTACGGCAAATGCCCGGTCAAGGCGTCGAGCTATGCCTGGTCCAAGGGCGGGCCCCTGCA
>DATLZF010000127.1:0-6508 GCA_035574135.1 Candidatus Methylomirabilota bacterium | reverse complement strand
TTGCCGGTCAGCGTCTGGCCGAAGACGTTCACATCGACGCCATTCGCCGCCAGCCGGACGTACGGCCCGGCCGGCAGCGTCAACGCGCCGCCAGGGAAGGCTTCATTGACCGCGGCTGTGGTCGTGTTGACGGCCAGCTCGAAGCCGGTGCCAAAACTGAAGTCCGATGAAACCGGAACATCGACCCTGCCGGACACCCGCCCGGCCACGCCCACGTTGGTGAGGAGCAACTGGCCGGAACCGTCGGACAACATCACCAGGCCGCTGCCCAAATCCGCCATGACCTCGCTGGCGGAGACCTTGATCACTTGGTCCCCATCCGTCGTGACCACCCGCTCCAGGGTGAAATCGCCGGTGATTTCTTGATCGAGAACAGTCAGCGTGGCACCCGCGGCGGACACGGCAAGCTGCTGGTTGCCGCCGCTGGACGAGAAGGCGATCGCGAACTGGGTGCTGAACGTGACCTCAGGCAGATTCACGTCAAGGTCGCCCATGAGCGCACCGGTGATCCCGTTCGCGGCCAGGTCGAGCGCGCCGGAAGCGTCCGTGACACTGGCAATGACCGGCGAGCCGCCAAGGATCAGGCTGACGTTGTCGGCCGTGATCCGGACCAGCGGCGTCGGGCTGGTGATCTCTTCCAATGTAAAGTCGCCGGTGAGGGTCTGGCCGGCGACAGTCAGTTGAACCCCGGTTGCGCCGAAGCGGGAGATGCCGTCCGCCAGACTCAACTGTCGGGTCACGGCACCCACCGTCAGCACGCGGTTTACCGCCGCGCCGGTGGTGTTCTTCTGCGCACTGAAAGTGCCGGAGAAGGCCAGCCCGGCCACCTCGATGCCGACCAATTCCGCCGTGCCGCTGGCGTCGAAGGCGTATTCGTTGGCGGTGTTGGTGGCGTTGCGGCGCAGGAGCAGGAGCAATTCGGCGCCGGTAACGCGCACGCCCACGTCGTCGGAGAGGTCGGAACTGCCTTTGTCATCGCCCACGAAGATCTCCACATCCGTCGCGCCGAAGAGGACCTCGTCGCCGCTCGCCACCAAGGCAAAGTCTCCCATCAGCGCGCCGACCGGCGTGGTCAGCGTCACGTCTTCTCCACCGAATCGGGAAACGCCGGCCGCGACCTCGAGCCGGAGGGAAACCTGACCGGCGCCGCTGCCCACGGTCAGGATGCGATCCACGTCCCCGCCCGTGGTGTTTACCTCGGCAAAGAAACTGCCGCCGAAGGTCAGGTCCGAAACATTGACCAATTCGGCCGTACCGCCGACGCGGAAGGCGTAGGTGTTGTTCGGCGTAAGCAGGACGATGACGCTGGCGTTGCTGATCCGCACACCGACATCATCCGTGGTTGGATCGGTCCCCTGCTTGTCACCCAGGAAGATTTCGACGCCGCTGGCGCCGAACAGGACTTCGTTGAAGTCATCCTCCGACTCGGGAGTGCCGTTGCCATTCGACTGGACTTCGACCACGAAACTGCCGCTCAGGTCGGCCACCGGCGTCCGCAAGGTCAACTGGCCGCCGAAGCGGGAGGTGTTCTGGGCGACGTTCAGCCGCCGGCTCACCTGCTGGGCACCCGTGCCGACCACCAGCATCCGGTCCACGTCGCCGGTGGTGGTGTTCTTCTGGGCGGAGAAGCTGCCGAGGAAATCCAAGCCGGGCACGTTCACCACCGAGGCGTCCCCAGCGGCATCGAAGGCGTAGGTATTATCCGGGCGAATAAGCAACAGCAGGTCGCCGCCGCTGACCTTGACCCCGGTGTCGTCCCCCGTCTCGGGCGTTCCCTTGTCGTCCCCGACAAAGAACTCGACCCCCGTCGCGCCAATGATGACTTCGCCCGACTGGACTTCCACCGAGAAGCTGCCGGTCAGGTGGCCCAGCGGGGTCGCCAGCGTCAGAGCGCCACCGAACCGGGAGATGCCATCCTCCAACGCCAGGGTTTTGGTGACGCCCGCAACCGTCAGGGTCTCGTTGACGGCGCCACCGGTGGTGTTCTTCTGGATGCCGAAGCTGCCCATGAAGTCCAGCGCCGGGAGGTTGACCAGCGAGGCGTCGCCGCTGGTCTCGAGGGCGTAGGTGCCATCCGGGCGCAGGAGCATCAGCAACGTGGCGTCGTCCACCCGCACGCCAATGTCGTCCGAGCCCGGGCCGTTCCCCTGGTCGTCGCCAATGAACAGATCCACCCCGATCGCGCCAAGCAGGACTTCCTTGAAGTCGTCGCCCGAGTCGTCCGGCGTTCCATTGTCATTGGTCCGGCTGCTGACGCCAAAGCTGCCGGACAGACTGGCCAGCGGCGTGGTCAGCGTCGCGTCACCGGAGATCGAGAGGCCCACAGAGGAATCGAGCACCACCTGGCCGCTGCCCGCCGGGATCGTCACGGGACTCGCCGCCAGATTGCCAAGGGTGTTGGCAACGACAACCCAGTTGCTGCCGCTCAGCGCCAGGTCCGGAGCGAATCCGACCAGCGACACCGTGCCCGTGGCCTTGAGCGCGAGCACCGGCTCGTTCGCGTCAATTCGTCTCACCAGCAATCCCAGCGTCGCATCACTGATCCGGAGGCCACGGGCGGCGTTGTTGGTCGCACCGCCGGGCTGGAAGAGCGGGCCCTCGCCCAAGAACGCATCAACCCCCGTGGCACCCAGTCTGAAGTCGCGCGTCGAGCCAGTGCCGGTGGTCGTGATGCTGGTCTCCAGCGCCACCCCGTCCGCGTAGAGGGAAACAAAGTCGGCGACGTCCAGTTCAAGCCGATCCACCACGAAACGGAAGCTGCCGGCGCGCGGAGACTGGTTGATGAGAACGTAGCTGCCGGCCAGCGCGAAGCCATCCACGTCCGAGCCATCCCGGAAGGTCGCTTGAAAGCCGGCACCGCCATCGAGCGACGCCGCGTTGGTCGAGATCTGGATGGTGCCGGAGAAGACGCGACTGGCGCCGGTACCGGAGAATTGAATGCCTCGGAACGTCAACGTCGGCGCAACCAGTTGCAGCACACCGCCGAGATCGACATCGCCGAGCGTGAAGGTTTGCTCCCCGCCAAGCAGACCGTTGGCGTAATCATTGAGCTTGGACTCGATGGCCTGAAGGAGAGAGTCCGGGATCGAAGGAAGCCCGCTGGGGATCAAAAGGGGAACGTCGTCGTAGCCGCACGCGGCCTCCGGGGGAGCGTTGGCCGACCGCAAGGTTTCCGTCAACCAACGGGTCATGAAGCCTTCGCCCGGACCGACGACGGCCGGCGAAGCGTCTTTCTGGTCAGCCGATTCGGAGTCGAAATCAACACCGTCCCGATCCACCACCACATCTGCCGGGGAAGTCTCGGCCCCGGTGTTTCCTTGCTGACTCGGACCGCGTTCCCTGGTCGGCTCGTCAGCGGGCGGCGCCTCCCCGGCGGCGTGTTCCGAGGCCGACTCCACAGGGAGGATCGTTTCTCCATCCAATCCGTCGAAGATCGACGCGATCTGCGCCGTGGCGTCAGCCATCCCCGCTTGTGACAGGTTGGCACCCGGGGCGGACTGCCTTTCGAGGAAGGTTTCCTCAATGAAATGAGATGCCGACGGGAGGGAACTGCCTGTCGGGCAACCCAGCACGCCCTCGCCGCTCAAGAGGACGCGCGGTTCGAGGGCCTCGAGTTCGAATTTCCGGATGTGAGCCACAGGTTCGCTGCCAAGTCACTCAGATGCCCGGGGAGGCTACGGGCGGGGACGCTATCGAAACAGCTTCGTCGGTAGCAACAAGTTTTTTGCCGGGGGCACCTCGCGTGGTGGCCAGGCGCCGCCGCCTGACGGTGCCCGGCCGATCCTCGACGAGCGCCCCGGCCCGGGAGGGACGCCCGGCGAGCGACCTCGCTTTTTTCGATCCCTCCGGACCCTGACGGCGTTTTTACTTAGCTTCCGTCGCGGTCTTTGCTATGACCACGCGCAACTGAAATGGCCGCCATCAATCATCCTCTTGCCGAGATTCGCTCCATCCGTCTCGAGAAGGCCCGCGTCCTGCGCGAGCGCGGGCTCAACCCCTACCCCTCCACCAGCCGCCGCACGCATTATGCCCGGGCGGTGCTCGAGCACTTCGCCACGCTGGAGGGGCAGGCCGTCACCGTGGCCGGCCGGTTGATGTCGATGCGCAAGCAGGGGGCGCTGGCCTTCGCCCATTTGCAGGACCAATCGGGGCGACTGCAGTTGTTCTTCCGCCGGAACCTCGTGCAGCCCACCGACCCGGCCACCGGCGCGCTGGGGTTCGCCGATTTGGGCCTGATCGATCTCGGCGACATCGTGGAGGCCACGGGCAAGGTAATGAAGACCGAGCGCGGGGAAATCTCCGTGCTGGTCGAACGGCTGCGCCTGCTGACGAAGGCCCTTCGCCCGCTGCCCGATCAGTGGGCCGGTTTGAAAGACCGCGAGATCATCCTGCGCAAACGTTATCTGGACACCACGCTCAATCCCGAGAACCGCGCCCGGTTCGCGCAGGTGTCGCGCATGGTGGCGGCCATCCGCGAATTCCTCAACGCCCGCGGCTTCCTCGAGTTCCACACCCCGGTCATCCAGCCCCAATACGGCGGCGGCACGGCCAAACCCTTTAAGACGCACGTCAACGCCCTCGGCGTGGACATGTACCTGGCCATCTCGCACGAGCTCTACCTCAAACGCCTCATCGCCGCCGGCTACGACAAGGTCTATACGATCGGGCGCTACTTCCGCAACGAGGGCATCGATCGCAGCCATCACCCGGAGTTCTCCATGGTCGAAACCATGACCGCCTACGAGAACTACGAGTACAACATGAACCTGGTGGAGGAGATGTTCCGGCACGTCGCCACCACCGTCTTCGGCCGCACCGAGTTTACCGTGCGCGGCCACACCATCGACTTCGGTGCGCCGTGGCGCCGGCTCTCCATGCCCGAGGCGGTACTGCAAAAAACCGGCGTGGACTTCCGCCAGCTCACCCGCGTCGAGGAGGCCAACGCGAAACTGGCCGCCCTCGGCATCGACGAAGCCCAGCCCAGTGTCGGTGAGGCGCTGGTCAAGGCGTTCGAGGTCACGGTGGAGCCGGACCTGATCCAGCCCACGCTGATCTTCGGCCACCCCGTCGAAATCTCGCCGCTGGCCAAGCCCATGGCGTCGGATCCGCGCTTCGTCGAGCGTTTCGAGATTTTCATTGCCGGCATGGAATGCGGCGACAACTGGTCCGAGCAGAACGATCCCGTGCAGTTGCTCGAGACGTGGCGCAAAGCCTACCGCGAGGAGGAGCGCGAGAGCGGCAAGTTCCACCTCCTGGACTTCGACTTCATCGAAGCGCTGGAACACGGCATCCCGCCCACCACCGGCATCGGGCCGGGCCTGGAACGCATGGCGATGATCTTCACCGGCCAGGAAAACATCGACGACGTGATTTTCTTTCCGCTGATGCGCCCGGCGATGTCCCCCCTCAACGCCCAGCTCTATGGCGTGCAGGAACAGCCGCAGGATGCCTTCGCCGCCACGCCGGAGGACCTGGTCATGAGCTGCGAGGAACTCAACTGCCTTTACGCCGAGGGCGCCTTGAAGCCGGAGAGCCGGCGTCTGGTGCTCAAACCCCACGTGCG
Source organism: Candidatus Methylomirabilota bacterium (assembly GCA_035574135.1). Lineage (GTDB taxonomy): Bacteria > Verrucomicrobiota > Verrucomicrobiia > Limisphaerales > DATLZF01 > DATLZF01. The sequence goes on along the minus strand of DATLZF010000127.1, from coordinate 945 downwards.
GGTGTGGAGCCTGCCCGGCCAGCCCCAGCGCTGGCGGGCCGTGGGGCACGTCGAGTTGCTCGGCTTCGTCACCCGCGGCACGATGCGCGTGACCGGTTACACCCGCGCTGCGGACACCCCCTTGTCCCAAGTGACCGAACTGCGACAGGTGGTGGAGACACTCCTGCCTCGCATTCAAGCCGCCCTGCCCGGGTGCACCGTGGAACTGGCGCCCCCCGACAACGCCCCTCGCAACTGACGCCCCGCAATTCGCTGTTTGCGACCGGCCCGCCGGAGGTTAATTCTTCCGCATGGACATTGCCGAACGCTTCCGCGTCATCCGGGAACGCCTTCAGGCCGCCTGCGCTCGAGCGGGGCGCGACCCGGCGTCGGTCACCTTGATGGCCGTCAGCAAGGGCCAGTCGGCCGACGCCATCCGAGAAGCGGCCGATGCGGGGCAAACCCTTTTCGGCGAGAGCAAGGTGCAGGAAGCCCGCCACAAGATCCCGCAGTGCCCCGACCGCCTGCGCTGGCAAATGATCGGCCATCTTCAGTCCAACAAGTGCCGCGACGCCGTTCACCTCTTCGAGATGATCCAGAGCGTGGACAGCCTGCCGCTGGCACAAGAGATCGACAAGTGGGCCGCCAAACAGGGCAAGACCATGCCCGTGCTCCTGGAAATCAACGTCGCCGGCGAAGCGAGCAAGTTCGGTTATCCCCCCGAACGAATGCTGACGGAGCTGGAAGCGATCAACGCCCTGCCCCGCCTGGAACTACGCGGCCTGATGGCCGTGCCACCGTTCGTCCTCGATCCGGAACGGGCCCGCCCCTGGTTCCGCAAGCTGCGCGAACTGCGTGACCGGGCCCAAGACCGCCTCGGGGCTCCCCTGCCCGAGCTGAGCATGGGCATGAGCGGCGATTTCGAGGTCGCCATCGAAGAGGGCGCCACCCTGGTCCGCCTCGGCA
>DATLZF010000126.1:0-2527 GCA_035574135.1 Candidatus Methylomirabilota bacterium | reverse complement strand
CTGGCCGATCCGAGGCTGTTCTCGTCCTGCATCGACCATCTGACCGCCGGGCACCGTCCGGGCACCGTGGACGCCGTGGTGGGCATCGACGCTCGGGGGTTCATCTTTGCCAGCGCGGCGGCGGTGAAGCTGAACGCAGGGTTCGTGCCCGTCCGCAAAAAGGGCAAGCTGCCCTTCCAAACTCACGAGCAGAGCTACGACCTCGAATACGGCACCAACACCATTGCCATCCACACCGATGCCGTGAGACCGGGCGCCCGGGTGTTGCTGATCGACGATCTCCTCGCCACCGGCGGCACTGCCGAGGCGGCAGCCGTCCTGCTCGAAAAGGTGGGGGCGCGCATCCTCGAGATCAGCTTCGTTATCGAGCTGACGTTTCTCAAGGGCCGCGAGCGGATCAAGCACGCCCCCGTGCGCTCACTGGTGCAGTACTGACGCCGCGACCCGCCCACGCGCGCCGGTCAGTGCTCGGTGATGCGGAGGTTGCGGAACTTCACAACCGCATGCGCGTCGTGATTCTGCAGCCCGAGGTAACCCTTCTGCCGGCGGTCGCTCACGTGGTCCACGATCTTTTCCCCGTTAAGGGTGATCTCGATCCGGGGACCACGCGCGGTGATGCGCACCTGGTTCCACTCGCCGGCCGGCTTCGACATGTTCTTCACGGGGGCCACGACATCGTAGAGCGAGCCGGTGGTGAACTTTTTCGGCTCCCGTCCATGATCGTCCAGAATCTGCATCTCATGACCGGTGAACGCCGGATTCTTCTCCAGGCCGGAGCGCAGGAAGAAGCCGCTGTTGCCCCGCTCGTTGATGGCGTATTCAAACTCGACCGTGAAATCGGAGTACTCCCTGGCGGTGCGCAGCCACGAGCCGCTCTTTTCCGGGTTGGTGGTCCAATCCACGCCGTTGCGACCCACGATCGCCCCGTCCTCCACCGTCCATTCTCCCCCGTGCATGGGCACCCAGCCGGTCAGATCCTTGCCGTTGAACAACGCAACGGAGCGTCCGCCGCCGCTGGTCGAACTACAACCGACGCAGACGCCCCAGGCCAGGATCAGAGAGAAAATTCGGTTTTGCATGGCCGGGAGAAATACCGGCATCAAGCGCGCCTGGCCAGCACGGAATTCGCCGCTTGAGTCCGCCGGCGTCCGGTGTGCTCGGAGGGAGCTCAACCTATCGGGGCGGCGCGGGCTGGACGTATTTGAACGGCTTCACCTCCGGCCATACCCGCACGTCCGTGGTGAACTTGAAAGGCGGCGCGGAACCATTTCGATAGGTCAACTCGACAAAGTAGGCCGTCCAGCCCTTCTCCGGCTTGGGCACGCGGCCGATGTAAACGCCGCCGCCGTCGTCCTTCAGGTCGCTGCTGGTCCACGCCTCCCCAACGGTCTGGAGCCGGAAATCCCGCGCCTCCGCATTGGTGGCCTGCCAGAGCTTGACCGACTCGGGTTTGTCTGCGTTCTGCACCCGGATGGCGCCATCCGCCTCCATTGACCATGAGAAGCGCGGCAGCGGGGAGCCCTTGAGCACAGCCGAATAGCAGGCGAGCAACGTCATCCACGCATCCGTACCCTTGAGGGAGTGATCCGAGTTGGGCACGTAACGCAGGTATTTCACGCCGGACAGCTCCTTGAAGTAAAACTGCGACGAGTCCGGCAGAAAGAACTGATCGCCCGCGGAATTAATGATGAACTTGGGTAGAGTGAGCCGCTGGCGATACTCGAATGGTTCCTCGATCTCCATCAACGCGCGATACTCCGGCGTGCCATTCCAATCCATGATCCTCATGCGTGTGTAATCGCCGACCGCCGGCGCGTAAAAGCCATAGACCTCGAAGTGGTGGATGAACGACGGCACGATGTTCAGCATGTCGATGACAATGGGGGCGATGCCGATCACCCGCTCGTCCACGGCCGCCGTGGTCCAGGTCGTCCAACCGCGTTTTGAACCGCCGGCCACGAAGAACTTGTCCACCGTCACACGCCCGCCCGCCTCGCTGGCGCAGAATGCCGTGATGGTATCCATCGCCCGCACGGCCGCCTTGGTCATGGGCAGGCGGGCCGGCCATTTGGGGTCGCCCGTGCGCAGGAACTTGTCCCACGTGTAGGCGATCAACGAATCCTCGCTCCGTCCCTTGTCTTCCCCGACGAAGATCAGGGGCTGGTTCGGCACGTTGCGCAGCTCGGCCACCACGGTTTCCGTGGTGGTGGCCACGAGGATGAGGTTGGCGTCGGCCCGCGAGGGAGGGTTCGTGCGGTGGCTGCCTCCGCCGATGAACAACAGCCCGGTCGGGTGGCTGACCTTGTCCGGCTTCACGATCGTCAGCCAGTGCTGCCAGAGCGGGCGATTGACCTCGTTCGTGGTCAGCCACTGCTGGGAAATCATGTCGATGTGGTAGGTGGTAAAGCCCTCGCCCTTGATCGAACTGGCAAGACGGAAGGAGTAATTGGTATCCGGCGCGGCCACGTAACGGTCGAGCGCGGTACGTTTACCGGCTTGGGTGCGGCCCGGCACAGCGGCCGGCGTC
>DATLZF010000125.1:0-6270 GCA_035574135.1 Candidatus Methylomirabilota bacterium | reverse complement strand
GCCGACGCGCAGGCGGCGGGGTTCTCCGTGTGAGCGGCGAACCCGCATCCCCCGCTCCGCTCCCGCAGTATCGGCCCGACGCTCCGGCCGGGGCGGGGGACCACGATCGCGCCGGGGCGCGCGATCGCTTCTGGCGCCGCCTGGTCGCGCCGCTCCTGGACCGGGTGCCCACGCCCTTTTACCTCTTCTCCCTGGTTCCCATCCGGGCCGCGCTGGCGGAACTCGAGGCAGCGTTCGGTGCGCGGCCGGTGCGCCACTGGTTGTCCTGCAAAACACAGCCGCTGCGGCCGCTGCTGCGCTGGTGGTGCGCGGCGGGTCGGGGCATCGAGGTGGTGAGCGAGTTTGAACTGAAGGCGGCGCTCGCCGAAGGCTTTCCCCCGGAGCGCATCCTGGTCAACGGCCCCGCCAAACACGTGTGGCTATCGCGCTATCCGCTGCGGGGTCTGCGGGTGAACTTCGATTCCGCTGCGGAGGTCCGCGCGCTACTGCCCCTGGCGCGGCGGTGCCAGTGGTGCGTGGGACTTCGCATTCTCACCGGAATCGAGCGCGATCCGGAATACCCCAACGCGCCCACCCAGTTTGGCCTGGATGCGGACGAGGCCCTGGCCGTGATCCGAAGGCTCCAGCGGCCCGGCCTGCGGCTGGAAGCCGTGCATTTCCATTTGCGCACCAACGTGCCCTCGTCCCACTTCTACGAACGCGCCCTGCACGAGGTGGCGGGGTTGTGCCGAGCCGCGCATTTCGCGCCGCGCTTCGTGGATTGCGGCGGCGGCTTCCCTCCTCCACACGTCCGCACCCGGGGTGACCGGCGCCTGGATGCCGAGTTCGACCTGGCGGACATGGCCCGGGTGGCCGATCGGGCCGCGCGCCTGTTCCCCGGGATGGAGGAGCTGTGGTTGGAAAATGGACGCTGGTTGACCGCCCGTTCCGGCGCGCTGGTCGTGCGCGTGCTGGACGCCAAGGAACGCCGCGGGCAACGCCACCTGATCTGCGATGGCGGCAAGACGCTCAACGCCCTGGTGGCCACCTGGGAAAAACACGACCTGCTGGTCCTGCCGCGGCGTCGCGGACCAGAGGTCATGACTACCGTGTCCGGCCCCACCTGCATGGCCTTCGACCAACTCGCGCGCCAGCCGTTGCCCCGGGCTCTGCGGCCCGGTGATCACGTGGTGTGGCTCGATGCCGGTGCCTACCACCTGCCGTGGGAAACCCGCTTCTCCCACGGACGGGCAGCCATCTGCTGGCACGACGGCGGCGAGACTGCGCTCGTCCGCGCGCGTGAGGGGTTCGACCGCTGGTGGGACTGGGCGTGACGCGGGGCCGAGCCTTCGCGGAACTCCGTCCTGCTCGGCACCGACCGGGCACCATGTGGAATGAGGCAGGTGGTTTTGCGGCAGGACGCGCCATCGGGATCGTCTTACGGGCGACGGGCCCGAGCGTTGCGCGCACGACGCACTGCTGCGAGACAGGCTTGTCTGCGGGCGCAGGGTCCTTCATCTTGCCGCCGACAATGTCCGAGCCATTCACCGATGCCGAGCTGGTTCGCCTGGCGAAGACCGGGGACTTGGCGGCGTTCGAGGCGCTGGCCGCCCGCCACGAAGGGCGGGTTTACACGCTGGCGCGGCGCATCACGGGCAATGATCACGATGCCGAGGACGTGACCCAGCAGGCGTTTCTCAGCGCCGTCGAGAACCTCGATGGATTCCGCGAGGAGGCGAGCTTCGGCACCTGGTTGCAGCGCATAGCCACGCATGCGGCGCTGAAAGTTCTGCGCAAACGCAAGGGGCTGCCCACCGTTTCCCTGGAGGCCAACTCCGAGCCGCAGGAGGGCTATGACAGCGTTCCCCATCCCGAGTTTATCGCCGACTGGCGGGAATCGCCGGAGAAACTCGTTCGCCGGAACGAAATCAGGCGGCTGATCGACGAGGCGTTGGCCGAACTCGATGACAAACACCGCGTCATCTTCCTGCTGCGGGACGTGGAGGGGCTGTCGGTGAAGGAAGCCGCCGAGGCCCTGGGAATCTCGGAAGCGAACGTGAAGGTGCGCCTGTTGCGGGCCCGACTGCAACTGCGCGAGCGGTTGACGCGGGCGCTCGGCGAGCCGACCCGGCGGCTTGAACCCCACCGCCACGACGAATCGTAGGGTGTAACTTTCAGTCCGGACGTGGCTCAATGCCGGCACAGGCCGTATGAAGTGCGAAGAACTCCTGGCAATGCTCAACGATTACGTGGACGGCGGGGTGGATCCCGGCGTCTGCGCGCAGTTCGAGCGCCACCTGGCCGGCTGCAATCCGTGCCAAGTGGTGGTGGACAACATCCGCCAGACCATCACGCTCTACAAGAACGGCCAGCCTTACGAGTTGCCGGTCGAGTTTCGCGCCCGTCTGCACTCGGCCTTGCGCGCCAAATGGCGCGAGAAGCATCCCGCAGGCTGATCGCATCCATGATCGCGCCGACGTTTCCCGGGGTGACCTCGTCTCTCCGCTTTCGAAAACGAGCGACGTCGTCACGGCCTTGCCGGAAGCAGCGTGTGGTCAAAGCGGCCCAACTCGGTGGATGAACTCCCCCTTGCCCTCGTGAGCGTCTCGACGGCCAACTCGTCTCGTCATGCTGGTGCGCCCGATATCGAGGCCAGGCTGCCCCGATCCGCGCGTGTGATTCGGGAAGGCATCCACGCGGGGCTTCACACGGGGGCCCAACTCTACGTCTCGATGGCCGGGGAAGTGGTCGCGGATGCGGGTTTGGGCGAGGGCAGCCCGGGCCGGCGGATGGCTCGTGACATGTTGTTGCTCTGGTTTTCGGCGGGCAAACCGCTGACGGCCGTGGCCGTGGCCCAACTGGTTGAGCGGGGGCGGCTGGACTGGGATGACGCGGTGGCGCGGTTCATCCCCGAGTTTGGCCAGGCCGGCAAGGAAGCCCTCACGCTCCGCCATCTGCTCACCCACACGGGGGGCTTTCGTGGTGCTGACCTCGCCTTGAGTGAGGAGACGGGGTGGGACGAGACGGTTGCCCAGATCTGCGCCGCGCCGCTCGAACCCCGTTGGGTGATCGGTGAGACGGCGGGTTACCACGCTCAATCGAGCTGGTTTGTGCTGGGAGAGCTTGTGCGACGGCTCGACGGGCGGACCATCGACCGCTACGTGCGCGAGGAGGTGTGCCGCCCGCTGGGGATGCACGACACCTGGCTGGCACTGGAGGTGGGTCAATGGACGGCGTACGGCGCCCGCATCGGCGTTACGTGGGATACGCGGGGCGAGGCGATCTGGAACTCGGCCGAGGCGGCGGCCCGGTTGCGGCCGGGAGCCGGCGTGCGCGGGCCGATTCGCGAATTGGGGCGGTTCTACGAATGGCTGCTGGCCTTGCGGGACGGGGTGGGCGCAGTCGGCGCCGGATTGCTGCGTCCGGAAACGGTGCGGGCGATGACCGTTCCGGTGCGGGTCGGACGCTACGACAAGACCTTTCGGCACGTCATGGATTTCGGACTCGGGTTCATTGTGGATTCCAACCGCTATGGGGCGGCGACCGTGCCGTACGGTTACGGGCCGTATTGCTCGGTAGAGACGTTCGGCCACAGTGGTTCACAATGCGCCTGCGCCTTTGCCGACCCGGCGCGGCAACTGGTGGTGGCATGGGTGTTCAACGGGCGCCCGGGCGAGGAGGCGCACCAGGCTCGGGCCCGCGCATTGAACGCCGCCATTTACGAGGATCTTGGCCTGGGGTGACCCGGGAGGGGCGGAAAGCGGCGCCCGGCGGGACGGCTGGTCTCGTGCTACCTTCTGGGCGCTGTGAAGCGGTTCGGGCAGTGTGTGCGAGTGAGTGTGGGGCTCGGGTGTGTGGTGCTGGTCGGCGGTTGTGTCACGGCGCCCAAGGGAGGATCGGGAATGGGAGCGTTCTCCGCGCCGGGAGAGGCGATGAGAGATACGAATGCAACGTCGCGTTCCGTCCGGCACGTGCCGGAGCGCGAGATCGAGCCTTACCACAAGTTCAATCCGATCTTCTGGTTCGGGAACATCGATGATCCGGTGCCGCCGCCCAATTATCGTCCCGACGATCCCGCGCGCCGCTGGAAGTGGCACTGTCGAAACTCGCTGCATAACTTCACGTTTTACGTGATCGGGATCGCGGATCAGGAATTCGAGCGGGTGGGGCGGTACCCGGGGCACGTGTTCAATCCCGAGGATGGCTGGAACTGGGCGGTGAGCCGGCGCGGTCTGTGGCGACTGCCCTTCCTGTCCTACCGGAACGGTCGCTTCAAGTTCTACGTCGGCTGGCGTAATCAGGGCAATTTCGGGGTGAAACTGAATTTCAAATCTGCCGCGCCCACAGTGGCGGAGCGGAGGGCGGGGCGGGTGCCAGTGTTGCCGAAGACGGCTCCGTCGGGAGCCAATTCGCATCCGTAGCGGGCTCAACGGGGGGCCGCGTCGCTTGCGTTTCCGACACCGGATACTTGCAGGATCGGGCGCTTGCCGATTGCGGTCGGGGTGAAGTTTTTGGCCTCGCCCCTTGCCGTGGAGGGGAAAGCGGGTATTGTCCCGGCAATTTATGCTCCGAAGTCGTGCCGTTGCGGTGTCGTTTGCTGCGACCGTTGTTGCCTTGTTGTCGGGTTCCTCGCTGAGGGCGCAGGTTGTCATCAATGAGATCCATTACAACCCGGACGTAAAAACCGATCCCGCCGAGTTTATTGAACTACACAACCCGGGCACCGCTCCCGTCAACGTAGCGGGCTGGTACTTCTCCGACGGCATCAACTACGCCCTGCCGGCGACGAACATCGCCGCAGGCGGATACCTGGTGGTGGCCCAGAATCCTTCCTTCCTGTTCACCAAGTTCGGTGTGCGGGCGGTGGGACCGTTCAACCCAGATGGCAGTTCGGGGCTGTCCAGCACCGGCGAGCGGATCACGCTGCGCAATGCCGCCGGGCAGGTGGTGGACGAGGTGGATTATCAACTGGGCTTTCCGTGGCCCACCGTCGGCGACCCGGTGGCGGAAACCTCGCCGGGCACGGGCAGTTCCATCGAATTGATTCACCCCGGCCTGGATAACAATCTGGGCGGCAGTTGGCGTTCCGCCCAAACCAGCGGCTCGGGCGGCACGAGCCAGACGCTGTTGGCCGACCGGTCCGCATGGAGGTATTTCAAAGGCACGGCCGCCCCCTCGAATCTGAGCACGGCATGGCGGCAGCCGGGTTTCGACGATACCGCCTGGCTCAGCGGCTCCACGCCCATCGGCTATGGCGAATCGTTCATCACCACGGCGTTGTCCGACATGAACGGGGGCTACACGACGGTGTTTTTGCGACGGACGTTCACGGTCTCGGATCCGGCGCAGTTCAGCCAGTTGATACTGCAGGCGCAGTATGACGACGGCTTCAAGGTGTGGATCAACGGGGTGAACGTGATCGACAACCAGGCCAACATGCCGGCCGGTGAGGTGCCGCACACGGGCAGCGCCGTGGGGGCGCTCGAGAACCTCAACTTCGTGAGCTTCAACCTGGCGGTCCCGCCGGCCAGCGTGCTGGTGGCCGGTGAAAACGTGATCGCGGTCCAGGCCGCCAATGCGTCGCTCTCGGGCAGCAGCGATTTCTTTTTTGACTGCCGGTTGCTTGGTCAAATCGGGGGATCGTCCAGTGGAGGTCCATCGCCGGGGCGGGTGAACACGGTGTTCGCCACCAACGCGCCGCCCCAGATCCGGCAGGTGGACCACGCGCCCGGCCAGCCGCGCAGCGGGCAGCCGGTGGCCATCACCGCAAAGGTGACGGATCCGCACGGGGTCGCCAGCGTCTTGCTGGAATATCAGGTGGTGCGGCCGGGTTCTTACATTGAGCTGACGGACGCGGCTTACACGAATGCCGCCAACTGGACGCCTCTGCCCATGAACGACGCCGGCGTGGCCGGCGACGCCCTGGCTGGCGACGATGTGTACACGGCCACGATCCCGGCGACAGCCCAGGCCCATCGCAACCTGGTGCGGTATCGCATCACCGTGGCGGACACCCTCGGGCGGTCCGTGCGGGTGCCCTACGCGGATGATCCGGTGCCGAACTTCGCCTATTTCGTGTACGACGGGGTGCCGGGCTGGCGCGGCGCGGTGAATCCGGCCGGGACCGGTTCGAACGCCACCGTGGTCAACTTCTCGAGCGAGGTCATGGGGCGACTGCCGGTCTTCCACCTGATCGGCCGGAGCAACGCGGTGGCGACGGCCACTTGGTTCAGTCGTTACGGCGGCGACGCCTACCAGTGGCAGGGCGCGCTGGTGTACGACGGCAAGGTG
>DATLZF010000124.1:0-3759 GCA_035574135.1 Candidatus Methylomirabilota bacterium | reverse complement strand
AACCGCCAGGTCCACCGGCCCGATCACGGCACGAAGGCTAGGAAAGGCCGGGCGGCCGCCAATCCGCGAGTGCCGCGGGTTCACCGGCAACACCTCGCCCGGAAAACGGTCGAGATTCGCCATCAGGGCCGCGCCGACGCTGCCGGGCCGCTCCGTGGCGCCGATCACGGCCACGCGGCGCGGGGCAAAGAGCGCCTGAAGCGGACACCGGCGCCCGCGCGGCCCGTTGAACGCCACCGTCCCGACATCCTCTGGAGCTGCCGGTGTCATGACTTCGCCGCCGCCAGCATCCGTTCCTTCCCGACGATGGCCAGGGTCGTCTTGAGCACCGTGTCCGGATTGAGCGAGATGCTGTCGATGCCCTGCTCGACGAGGAACTGGGCGAACTCCGGGTAATCGCTCGGCGCCTGGCCGCAGATGCCGATCTTGCGCCCCCGCCGCCGGCAGGTGGCGATGACCTGGGCAATCATGCGCTTCACGGCCGCGTTCCGTTCATCAAAGATCGGCGCCACAATCTCGCTGTCGCGATCCACGCCAAGGATGAGTTGCGTCAGGTCATTGGAGCCGATGCTGAAGCCATCGAAGATTTCGGCGAATTCCTCGGCGAGGATGACGTTGCTGGGGATTTCGCACATGACGTAAACCTCCAACCCGTTGACGCCGCGCTTCAGGTCATGCTTCGCCATCTCCGCCTGCACGCGCCGGCCCTCCTCGACGGTGCGGCAGAAGGGAATCATGACCTTGAGATTGGTGAGGCCCATCTCGTCGCGCACCTTCCGCACCGCGCGACACTCCAGCGCGAAGCCGGCCTGGTAGCGCGGGTGGTAGTAGCGGCTGGCGCCCCGGAAGCCGATCATCGGATTTTCCTCCGCCGGCTCGTAGGCGCGGCCGCCGATGAGGTTGGCGTACTCGTTCGTCTTGAAGTCGCTCAACCGCAGGACCACGTCCTTGGGATGGAACGCTGCGGCAATCATGGCCACGCCCTGAGCCAGTTTATCGACGAAGAAGGCCGCCTTGTCGCTGTAGCCGGGGGTGAGCCGGTCGATCTGCGCCTTCAAGTCTGCGTCCCCCAGCCGGTCGTAGTCCAGCAAAGCCAGAGGGTGGATTTTGATGTAGTTCGTGATGATGAACTCCTCGCGCGCCAAGCCGACGCCGTCGTTGGGAATGAAGCTCAGGGCGAGAGCTTCTTCGGGATTGCCCACGTTCATCATCACCCGGGTGCGGGGACGGACCAGGTCCTTCAGGCTGGTGCGTTGCACGTCGAAGGGCAGCCGCCCTTCGTACACGAAGCCCGTGTCGCCCTCGGCGCAACAGACCGTCACCATCTGGCCGTCCTTCAGCAACTCGGTGCCGTGCTCGGTACCCACGATGGCCGGCACGCCGAGCTCGCGGCTGACGATGGCGGCGTGGCAGGTGCGCCCGCCGCGATTGGTCACGATGGCGGCCGCCTTCTTCATGATGGGCTCCCAGTCGGGATCCGTCTTGTCGGTGACCAGGATTTCGCCTTCCTTGAACTGGCCGATGCCCTGGGCGGTCTGGATGACCCGCACCGGGCCGCTGGCAATCTTCTCACCCACGCTGCGACCGGTGACGAGCACCGGACCGCGCTGCTTGAGGTGGAACGTTTCGACGACCTCGGCGCTCCGCCGCGATTGCACGGTCTCGGGCCGTGCCTGGACGATGAACAGTTCGCCGGTGTGGCCGTCCTTGGCCCATTCGATGTCCATGGGCGTGGGCTGGCCGCGCCGGGCCGAGTAGTGTTCCTCGATGCGGCAGCCCCAGCGCGCCAGTTCGAGAATCTCGTCGTCGGTGATGGCGAACTTCGCGCGGTCTCCGGGCGGCACCGGCACGTTCTTGACCATCTTCGCGCCGCCCGGATCGTACACGAGCTTGAATTCCTTCGTGCCGGCGATCTTTTGCAGGATGGGCCGGAAGCCGAGGCGGAGCGTGGGTTTGAACACGTAGTATTCATCCGGGTTCACGCTGCCCTGGACGACGTTTTCGCCCAGCCCGTAGGCGGCGTTGATCAGCACCACGTCCCGGAAGCCGGTCTCCGTGTCGAGGGTGAACATCACCCCGCTGGCGGCAAGGTCGGCGCGGACCATTCTCTGCACGCCGACGGACAGGGCGACTTTGAAATGATCGAAGCCCTTGTCCGCGCGATAGCTGATGGCGCGGTCCGTGAAGAGCGAGGCGAAGCAACGCAGGCAGGCGCTGATGAGTCCGCCGTGGCCCTGCACGTTCAGATACGTCTCCTGCTGTCCTGCGAAGCTGGCGTCCGGCAGGTCCTCGGCCGTGGCGCTGGAACGCACCGCCACGTCCAGCGGATGCGCCTGGTCGCCTTGAAGCGTGTCGTAGGCGGCAGTGATCTCGCGCTCCAGGTCTTCCGGCAGCGACGCGCCGAGGATGAGGCTCCGCACCAGGCTCCCGCGCTGGCGCAATTGCGCCACGTCGCGGGTGTCGAGTCCGGCCAGCGCACGGCGAATGCGGGGCTCCAGCCCCGCCTCGCGCAGCAAATGGCGGTAGGCCTCGGCCGTGACGGCGAAGCCGTTGGGCACCCGCACACCCTGCGGTGTCAGTTCTCGATACATTTCGCCCAGGGAAGCGTTCTTGCCGCCGACCAGGGGCACGTCGTTCAAGCTCAGGTCGGCAAACCAGCGGACGAAACGCCGATCGCCGGCCGGCTTCGTCTTCGCGGCCCGGGCGGGCCGGCGTTGCGCCGCCAATGTCGTGGCCCGCGCTGGTGCCGGCGGTTTCGAGGGAGGAATCGTACGTGCCATAATTCTGGGGCTGTTTCGCGAAGAGATTCCCTCAAACCGGGAGTGTTCGCTCATCTCGAATTGGTGAACTCCATCCGTTTTTTGAGGTCATCCCCTCAACCCTGTGCCGGCCCTGGTCGCGGCGCCGGGGCCGACCACGCCCCTGCGGGTTTCTGATCAGCGGAGGCTTGATTCTCAACTTGGCGTCCGGCGGGCAGTGCCTATATTTCGCGCCGTGATCGATACGGATGCGAAACTGGCGGCGTTCCTGCCGGAAATCCGCGCTGCCACCTGGGTCGCCATTGATACCGAAGCAGACAGCCTTCATGCCTACCCCGAAAAGCTCTGCCTGGTGCAAATCAGCGTCGCCAGCGGCGATTTCCTCATCGATCCCCTCGCCCGCATGGATGTGGCACCGTTGCTGTCAGCGCTGCACGGGCACGAGTTGATCCTGCACGGCGCCGATTACGATCTGCGTTTGCTGCGCAAGACCTACGGCTTCCAGCCCACTTCGATTTTCGACACCATGACCGCGGCGCGCCTGCTGGGAGCACGGGAGTTTGGATACGGGCACCTGGTCGCCAAACACCTCGGTACGACGCTCGAAAAGGGCCCGCAGAAGGCCAATTGGGCGCGGCGCCCGCTCACTCCGCGCATGGAAGCCTACGCGCGGAATGACACGCACTACCTGCACGCGCTGGCCGATCTCCTCCGCCGGCAGTTGATCGAAACCGGGCGCCTGCCGTGGCATCAGCAGGTGTGTGCACAACTGATCGCCGATTCCGCGGAGGTTCGAGCGCCCGACCCGGAAACGATCTGGCGCGTCAAGGGCAGCCATCACTTGAATCCTGCCGGGCTGGCGGTCCTGCGCGAACTCTGGCACTGGCGCGAGAAGGAGGCCATTGCCGCGAACAAGCCGCCCTACTTCGTCCTCTCGCCGGAGACCATGGTGCACCTCGCGGCCGCGGCCGAAACGGCACGGCCGGCCGACAGCTTGATT
>DATLZF010000123.1:0-3933 GCA_035574135.1 Candidatus Methylomirabilota bacterium | reverse complement strand
CACCTTGCCTGTCCGATCCGCGAAGGCGATGTGCTCCCGTCCCTTCAGCACGATCACAAACCAGGCCTCATCATCAATCGAGTCCAAGACGGCGGCATCGCTGGGGCCCGGGGAACCCAGAAGCGCAACGGCGGCTGCGACGGCAGCAAGGACGGCGCGAACAAAACGGCAAGCAAGAAGGGCGGTGTTCATGGCATTGAGCAGGGTCGGCATCTGCCGTCGAATGCAGTGTCATTACACCCAAACCGCACCGGGAATCCACCCAAATCCCGGCGCATTCCAAGATCGCCAGCTTGAGGCCCGCCGACTAGCATGCCGGCATGAAAACGCGGTTGCCGTGCCCTCCTCCCTGCACCCGAATCATCGGCGGTTGTCTGCTGGCATGCCTGGTGTGGTCAGGTGGGCTCCCGCTGCGGGCGGCGCCAGCCTCGGGCACCAACGGCGTCGTTGCCACCGGCCATGCCCTGGCGACGGCGGCCGCGCTGGCCGCCATGACGAACGGCGGCAACGCCATCGATGGCGCCGTGGCCGCCGCGCTGACGCTGGGCGTGGTGGACGGGCACAACTCGGGCCTGGGCGGCGGCTGTTTCATGATCATCCGTCTCCCACGCGGTGGCTTGGAGCTGTGGGACGGCCGCGAGACGGCGCCTCTGGCCGCGCAGGCGGACCTGTTCGTCCGCGACGGGAAAGCGGACCCGCGCCTGAGCCAGACGGGAGCGCTGGCCGCCGGTGTGCCGGGAGCCCTGGCCGTGTATGATCGGGCGCTCCGTTTGCACGGGCGGATTCCGCTGCGGGAGCATTTGTTGCGCGCCGCCAGGATCGCCGAAGACGGATTCCGGATCGATGGCCGATACGCCCGTCTGCTGGCTCAGCACGCCGGGGAGTTGAGCCGGTTCCCGACCTCCAAGGCGATCTTCGTCAAAGCCGACGGCGCCGCCTGGACGGAGGGCGACCTCCTGCGTCAGCCGGACTTGGGCGCCACTTATCGTGCTCTGGCCGCGCAGGGGGTGGATTGGTTCTATCGCGGCCCTTTTGCCGAGCGGGTGGCGCAGTGGATGAAAGCCAACGGTGGATTGATGACGGTGGAGGATTTCCGGAAATACCAGGTCAAGGCGCGGCCGCCGATCTACACGCGTTATCGGGGGCATCAAGTGGTCGGGTTCCCGCCGCCCAGTTCCGGCGGGGTGCTGGTGGCCGAGGTGCTGAACATCCTGGAAACGTTCGATGTGGCCAAGCTGAAACCGGATTCGGCGGAGTTCGTGCATCTCGTGACGGAGGCGATGAAGCTCGCCTTCGCCGACCGCGCGCACTGGTTGGGTGACCCGGCTTTCGCGCCGGTGCCACGGGGTTTGATCGACAAGGACTACGCCCGCCAACTGGCCCGACGCATCCGCCCGGATCGCGCCTCCGTCGTGCCCTCGCACGGCCAGCCGCCACGGGCGGATCAGGATGTGTTCGGCCGGCATACGACGCACTTCTCGACCGCGGATCGCGAGGGTCATTGGGTGGCGTGTACCGCGACGTTGAACACGTCCTTCGGCGCCAAGGTGGTGGTGCCGGGCACCGGCGTGCTGCTGAACAATCAGATGGACGATTTCTCCGCCCAGCCCGGCGCAACGAACTACTTCGGCCTGGTCGGCGCGGCGGCGAATGCCGTGGGGCCGGGTAAGCGTCCGTTGTCCAGCATGAGCCCCACGCTGGTGCTCTTCGACGGCAAGCCGGTGTTGTGCGTGGGCGCGGCGGGCGGGCCGACCATCATCAGCCAGACGCTGCTGGCCATCCTGTACACGGTGGACTTCGGCCTGTCCGTGGAAGAGGCGCTGGCCCGGCCGCGGTTTCATCATCAGTGGCGTCCGGACGAACTGCGCATCGAACGCGGTTTCGGCGAGGAAACGCTCCGGCGCCTGGCGGAATTCGGACACAAGGTCGCGCCCGTGGACTCTTTGGGCGCGGCCCAGGCAGTGGGCTTCGAGGAAAAGTCGGGGCGCCTTACGGGTGCTGCCGATCCGCGCGGCGCCGGCGAGGCCGCGGCGTTCTAGTCGGAAAAACGAAGCAGCGCCCGGTCTCGGGGAGGGCGCTATTCCGCGCCCGGGACCGCGGCGGCGGCGGCCAGCATGCGGTCGATATCCAGCAGGGTCTTGACCCGGCCCTTGATCTTGGCCATGCCCAGCAGGTAATCCGCACTGAGCTGGCTGCCGAAGTCCGGCACGTCTTCGATGTCGGCGGCGTTGATCTGGACGACCTCCTCCACGCCATCGACGATGATGCCGATATTGGCCTTCACGCCATTGGATTGGGTGACCTGAAGAACGACGATGCAGGTGTGATCGGTGGGTTCACTCTGGGGCATGCCAAACTTCAGGCGCAGGTCCACCACGGAGACGATCTTGCCGCGCAGGTTGATGACGCCCTTGATGTAGGGCGGCATCTGCGGCACGGAGGTGATCTCCATCAGGCGGATGATTTCCCGGACCTTGAGCACCTCGACGCCGTAGGTTTCCCGACCGAGGCGGAAGGTGAGGTATTTGCCGGCGCGGGCTTGGTGGGTGGCCGGACTCGGTTCGATGGTCGCACTCATGGCTGGTTAAACGGATGGATGGGTTCGGAAGTTGAGGCGGTCGGGCGGCGGGGTCGTTCAGGCGGCCAGCGACGGCGCGCTGGTCTTGAGCTTCACCAGCGCGTCGGCATCGAGGATGAGTCCCACCGAGCCGTCGCCAAGGATGGCGGCGCCGGCCAGGGCGCGGTTGCTCTTGAAGGTCTCGCCCAGACTCTTGATCACGACCTCCTGCTTGCCCACCAGGTCGTCCACAAACACGCAGCGGTTCTCGTCGCCGGAATCCACCACCACGAGGATGCCTTCGCAGGGATTGGTTGAGCGCGGTTTGATGTTGAAGCATTGATGGAGCCGCAGCAAGGGGCTGATCTTGCCGCGAACGTTCACCATCTCGCCACGCTCATGCACGGTGGAAAGCATCTCGGGCGAGGGCCGGAAGGACTCCCGCACGGACAGGGTGGGCAGGATGAACCGCTCCTGGCCGACGCGGACGATGAGACCGTCGATGATGGCGAGGGTCAGGGGCAGATAGATGGTAAAGGTCGAGCCCTGACCGAGGGTGGACTGGATGTCGATCTTCCCGCGCAGCTTCTCGATGTTCCGCCGGACCACATCCATCCCCACGCCGCGGCCGGAGATTTCGGTGACGACCTCTGCGGTCGAGAAACCCGGGGCGAAGATCAGGTCGAAGATCTCCTTTTCCGAGAGGTTTTGCCCCTCCCTCACCAACCCGCGCTCCACGGCTTTCTTGAGGATCTTCTCTTTGTTCAACCCGCCGCCGTCGTCCTGGATCTGAATGACGATGTTGCCCCCCTGATGGAAGGCACGGAGATGGACGGTGCCCTGGGCCGGTTTGCCGCGCTCGACCCGAACGGACGGCGGCTCGATGCCGTGATCGACGGAGTTGCGGATCATGTGGATCAGCGGATCGCTGATTTCCTCGACGATGGTGCGGTCCAGTTCGGTGTCCTCACCGCTCATCTTCAGTTCCACCTGTTTCTTTTGCTTGGTGGCCACGTCGCGCACCAGGCGGGTCATCTTCTGGAACGTCGCCCGGATGGGCACCATGCGCAGGGACATGGCGGTGCGTTGAAGCTCGTTGGTAATGCGGGCCAACTGGGCCAGGTTGCGCGTCGCCTGCTGGCTGGCCACGGAGCGAATGCTCGGGTCCTGCGCGATCAAGGACTGCGCGATCACCATCTCGCCAACCAGGTCGATGAGGCTGTCGAGTTTGACGGTATCCACTTTGACGAAACCGGCACTGCCCTTGGCTTCGCCGTTGTGGGCTCCAGCGGCAGCGGGTGCAGTGGCGGCTTTGGCCGCAGTGGCCGGGGCCGACGAGATCGGGGCGGATGCCGTGGCCGGCGCCGACGGCGCCT
>DATLZF010000122.1:0-4950 GCA_035574135.1 Candidatus Methylomirabilota bacterium | reverse complement strand
CCATCACCAACGCACCGCCGGACCGGGAGATCATCGCCTTGATCGCGTATTTGCAGCGCTTGGGCACGGACATCAAGCTGGCGCCCGGCACGCCGCCGGCCGCGCCGCAGGATACCTCGCCAACCGCGAACTGAGCCTAGCTCCCCCACCATGATTCAAAACGTGCTCAGAGACATCGGAGGCGTCGGCGTTTACGGAGTCATATCGATCTGCCTGTTCTTCGCCGTGTTCGTGGCGGCGCTGGTGCGCTGCTGCTGCCTCAAACCGGCCGAGATTCGTTCCGCCAGCCTCCTGCCCTTCGATGATGGCGCCGACATTCATTCCAGCCACGGAGATCACCACCATGAATAACGATCCGAACGATCCCAACAATCCGAAGTTGATGGACCACGAGGCCGACGGCATCCGCGAACTCGACAATCTGCTCCCGCGCTGGTGGGTCTGGTTGTTCTACCTCTGCATCGCCTTTGCCGTCGCCTACATGGGCTACTACCACGTCCTCAAGGCCGGCGACCTGCAAATCGCCGAGTACGAAAAGGAGATGAAGCGGGGCGATGAGATCAAGTCCGCGGCCATCGCCAGGTTCGAGGCCAGCGTCGGCACGCTCCAGCCGGACACAGACCCCGCCGTGCTGGGCCTCGGCCAGACGGTCTTCCTGAAAATGTGCGCCCCATGTCATCGCCCGGACGGTGGCGGCCTGGTCGGACCCAATCTCTGTGACGACTACTGGATCCACGGGTCCAACTACGTGGACACGCTGAAGGTGATCCTCAACGGCGTTCCGGAAAAGGGGATGCTGTCGTGGCGCGGCATGCTCAAACCCAGCGAACTGCAAGCCGTGGCCAGCTACATCTACACCTTGCGCGGCACCAGCCCGCCGAATCCCAAACCGCGCGAGGATCAGGCCCAACCGGAAAAGCCGAACGAATACGAGTAAACCGGCGCGAATGAGCGGACTTCAATGCCCGTGACGATGCCAGCCCACGATCCGAAGCCCCCGCCGGAGACTCTTCCCGCCGTCCAAGAAATCGACTGGGAAGACTACCGGGATCACCTGGCCACGGCCGACAAGGAGGGCCGGCGTCGTTGGGTGTACCCGAAAAAGCCCGCCGGGCGCTGGCATCGCCGTCGGGTCTGGTTGGGTGTGGGGCTCATTGCCATCATGTTCGCCGGACCGTGGATTCGCATCCACGGCAACCCGCTGCTGCTGGTGAACATCGTCGAGCGGCGCTTCTCCATCCTGGGCCAGATTTTTTGGCCGCAGGACACGATCATCTTTGCCGTGGCCATGCTGGTTTTCATCACCGGCATCATCGTGTTCACCACCGCCTTTGGCCGGCTGTGGTGCGGCTGGACGTGCCCTCAGACGGTGATGATGGAACTGGTGTTCCGAAAGATCGAGTACCTCATCGAAGGTGACGCGCCGGAGCAACGGGCGTTGAACGCCGCCCCGTGGGGCGCGCGCAAGATTTTCAAGAAGGTCCTCAAACACGGCACCTTCTTCGCCCTGTCCTTCATCATTGGGAACACCCTGCTGGCCTACATTATCGGCAGCGAACAACTGCTGGCCATCCAGTTCGACGATCCGCGCCATCATCTGGTCGGGCTCACGTTCATGCTCCTGTTCACGCTGCTGTTCTACGGCATCTTCGCGCGGTTTCGCGAGCAAGCCTGCACGTTCATCTGCCCCTACGGCCGGTTCCAGTCCACCCTGCTCGACGAGAACACGATGGTGGTGGCTTACGACTACAAACGGGGAGAGCGGCGCGGGCCATTGCGGCGGGGGCAGTCTTGGGGCGAGCGGCAGGCGGCCGGCCTGGGGGACTGCGTGGCCTGCCGTCAGTGCGTGGCGGTGTGTCCCACCGGCATCGATATCCGCAACGGCACCCAGATGGAATGCGTGAACTGCACGGCCTGCATCGACGCCTGCGATGCCGTGATGGACAAGATCGGCCGGCCGCGGGGCCTGATCCGTTTGGCCTCGCTCAACAGCATCGAGCGGGGCGAAAAACTACGGTTCACGCGCCGCATGCAGCTCTACAGCGGCGTGCTCGCCGCGCTGGTGGCTCTATTCCTTTATCTGGTCTTCACGCGTTCCGAGGTGGAGACGACGTTCCTGCGGGCACCTGGCACCCTGTTCCAACTGACGGCCGACGGCTTCATCAACAACCTCTACACAGTCAAAGTGGTCAACAAATCGTCGCGCGATCTGCCGGTCGAGTTCCGCGTCAAAGACCTTCCCGCCCGCCTGAGGGTAATCGGCGCTGGCACGTTGACGGCGCCGGGCGGGCAACTTGCCCAGGGTGCCGTGCTCATCGAGCTGCCGCCCAACGCCCTGGCGGGCGCCAGCACACCTTTGCAGATCGGTGTTTATTCCAACGGCCGTCTCATTGAAACCGTCAAAACGGTCTTCGCCGGCCCTCGACCCGCAACGCCATGAACTCCCCCGTTTCCTCTCCCTCTTCCCTCGCGGCGCGCCGAAGTCTGTGGCCGGCCGGCCTGGTCGTGTTTTTCATCATGTTCATTTCCGCCATGGCGACCTACATCGGCTGGGCCGTGCGGCAGGACATGGACCTGGTGCGGGCAGACTACTACGAGGAGGACTTGCGTTACGACCGGCACATGGAGCGGCTGCGGCGGACGGCGCCGTTCCGCGGCGAGATTGCCGTCGCGCATGAATCGGCCTCGGGCACGCTCAGCATCCGCCTGCCCGCGGTGCATCGGCGCGCGGGGCTGACCGGCCGGGTTCACCTCTACCGCGCCTCGGACGCCGGGTTGGATCGAACGTTTTTGCTGGTGCCTGGTGTCCAGGGGACGCAACGGCTGAGAGTGGGGGCCCTCGCGGCGGGTCCTTGGAAGGCTCGAGTGTTTTGGGAAGTCGGAGGCGAGGAGTATTTCTTCGAGCAACCGCTGGTTGTCGGAGAAGACAGGTTGTGAACGCACTCGCCGAATGGGGGTCGGCCCTGCTGCTGGGGTTGGTCGGCAGCCTGCACTGTGCCGGCATGTGCGGGCCGTTAGCCCTGGCCGTGCCGGTGCCGGGGCCTTCGCGGTGCGCTCTCTGGATCAGTCGCGGTCTTTACAATCTTGGTCGCGTGGGGACCTACGTGGCGTTGGGCGCGGCTTTCGGCCTGGCGGGGCGCACGGTGGCCCTGGCCGGCTTGCAGGAGTGGATTTCTCTCGCGGCGGGCGCGGCCATTCTGGTGGGACTGATTCTGTCCCGGGCCATGCCCATCGGGACGCCGGTGGGACGCGTGGTGGGACAACTGAAGGCCGGACTCGGTGCGTTGCTACGCCGGCGTTCCGCCAGCGCGCTGGTGGGCTTGGGCCTGTTGAACGGCCTGTTGCCGTGTGGATTGGTTTACGTGGCCTGCGCCGGAGCGGCGGCCACGGGCGGCGTGGGGTCGGGGGCCGGGTACATGTTTGCGTTCGGTTTGGGCACGGTGCCGGTGATGCTCGGCCTCGGGCTGGCGCGCCGGGCGCTGCCCGCGGGCTGGCACCCATGGCTGCGCCGGGCGGTGCCTGTCTGCGTAGCGCTGGTCGGCCTGTTGTTGATCGTGCGCGGTCTGGGTCTGGGTTTGCCATATCTCAGTCCGCATCTCGCCCCTTCTTCGGGGGCAGTGACCTGTCATTGAGTTGCGTCAACCGCCCGGTCTATCGAGGGGCCGGGAATTCTGGCGGCTCCCGCGCGTCCCCGAGTGCTGTGTTCGAGCTGGTCGAATCCATGGTGATACTCTGAGGCGGAACGATGCCGCCGGAATGGGGAGCGTGCCGAACCGCAGCCGGGGCGGCTGCGCTCCCCCCCATCAACTGCATGGTTCCGGCTGAGCTTGTCGGTAACAGCAGCCTTTCATCGGTGCCATGCTGGTTGGTGAGCCCCCCAAACCGCTGACAGACACGGAAAGTCCGGCGCCGGCGGGCGGCAACGTGGTGCGGGAAGCCGTCCCCCTTCCGGGTTGAGCCCGTGCCATGAAACGTCCAGCCAGGATTGCAACGTGCAGTCGGTGCGGTTCCCCGAACGGCTTGGAGGAGAAGTTCCAAGGCGCAAGGACGGTCAGACCGCTTCCGTGTCCGGTGGGGCGGCCTGCGGGCGTCAGATTTGATCCCGTCGGGAATTGAGACTCGACAACGGCCGGCGTGAGATTATCGTCGTCGCATTCCACCGGTGTGTTCGTCACTCCTGTGGAGTGCCGTATGCCGTCCAAGCGCGAAGTGCCGAGTTCCTCGCTGCCGGGGTGCGTTCCTCCCGTGGGGCGCGGGGTGGGGTCACGGTCGCGGAATCCAGCCTGAGCCTTTGCACTCTCAACTCCCTTTTGGTCCCCGTTTGGATGCGCGTCGTAACATGACTGTAACTTGGATCCCGCGGGTAACCGGGATTCCGTCCGGTCCGGTGGGCCCGTGCTTTCATTCACCCTCCATTCTTGCCTGAAATCTATGCGATATATGCGCAGCGTCTTCGTTCCGGTTTCGCGATGGATCCTGTCCTCTCTGTGCGCGGTGCTGACCGCCCCGGCGTTGGAGGCGGCGGAATTTACGTCGGTCGATGTCGGCACCCCGTCGCCGGCGGGGGCGGTGTCCGCCGCGGGCAACGGCTACGATGTGATCGTGGGCGGGACGGACATCGGCGGCACCAACGACCAGTTCAGCTTCACCTACCAAATGGTGACGGGGGATTTCGATCTGCAACTGCGCGTGGACGGCGTGACGTTGGCCGATCCGTGGTCCAAGGCGGGGATGATGGCGCGGGAGAGTCTGGCGCCGGGCAGTCGCTACGCGGCGGCGCTGGCGACGCCGGGCAGTGCCGGGGCGTTTTTTTCCGCCCGCACGAATACGAACGCGCGCGAGATCACCGGCGGCGGCTTCCCGGGCACGTACCCGAACCTGTGGCTGCGCCTGAAGCGGGTGGGGGACGTGCTCACCGCCTACGCCGGAGTGGACGGGCACAACTGGGCC
>DATLZF010000121.1:0-3435 GCA_035574135.1 Candidatus Methylomirabilota bacterium | reverse complement strand
CAGAGTGAAAACCCGAAGCCGGCGCAGACGCTGGGCCAAGAAGGCAGCGGGACAAAAGAGGGCTTCGCAGAGCCCGCTACGACGGGACGACGACCGAAGAACGCGAATGATGGGGGTACAATTGATCTTCATGTTTGGTTTTTTCTTGTGATGGTGTGACGAACGTCAGCTTCGGCGGCATCTCACAACCGGGCGGATGCGAAAACGGTTCGTCCGTCGCAGCGAATGCCTGCACCGTTGGCCTCCTGGAAAGCCTCATTCGCTTGCTGCTCGACAGTCCGCATCGCCGCGAGCCCAAGCCAGACGGGCACATCAGGTGGCAGCACAGCGCCCCACCCGGTGGCTTTTTGGCTTCAGGCACGCCCTGACTGATTTCGTTCACGGCGCACCTATCGGACGACTCGTGAAGAGCTTGAGTCGAAATTTCCGAGAACGACACAACACCTTCGACTTCACCACAGGGGGGGTCACGATCTACCCAGCCTTTCCCACCCTCGGTTCACATTGGTTTTGCCACCACCGGCCCGCCTCATTAGACTCCGCCCCAATGAGCGGATCAAAAAAGGCCGGCGAACGCCTCCGGGTGACTCGGGAACTCGTCGTGGTCAACAAGCTGGGTATTCACGCCCGGCCGGCCGCCATGTTCGTCAAGGTTGCCAACCGCTTCGATTGCGATGTTTTCGTCGAGAAGGACGGCGAACGGGTCAATGGCAAGAGCATCATGGGCCTCATGATGCTGGCCGCGGGTCCGGGCAGCAAACTGCTGCTCATTGCCGAGGGCGAGGATGCAGCCCGGGCCGTCGTCGAGATCGAGGCCCTCATCAAACGCAAGTTTGACGAGGAATAGCCCCCGGCATGACAGGCCGGCCCGCCGTTTTCCGTGGATCGTCCCTGCCGGATCCACCGGGGAACATCATTTTCTCCCAGGCAGCCGCAGTCGGGTCGGGGCTGCTTCCCCGAAGGGGCACCATGCGGCCAACGCGGCTGGCCGACCAGCCCCTCCCAAAAAACTCGCTCAACCTTATTCCGCTTCATCCGATTTGGAGCACGAATGAAAAAAGTGTGCGCTCATCCTCGCCCAGGCACCCCCTGGAACGGCGAGCCGCACTCATGTCCATGCCGGGCCGACTGCGAGAGTGCCCCGGCTCCGGAGAACCGGACGCTCCGGCACCTGTGTAAGTCGTCCCCTGTGCCGAAACCTGGGCACTGAACTCGAACCATCCTTCGACATCGCGTTGCGGCGTCCCCGGCCCGATCCGCAGCCGCAATCGCACTGGCAGCCGCATCAAGAATCCGCCAAACCACCGCATCGTCGTCGAGCCTTCACCCTCCTACTCGTTCCACTCCCATGAAACTGTTTCGCCAACTCAACCTGCGCACGCGTCTGATTTGCTCGTTTATCAGCATCGGCGCCCTTCCCTTGGTCATCCTCGCCTTCATCTCCTTCCACGCGACGGAAAAGCTGGACAATGGTCTGGCCGTTTCCTTCCAAACCACCGCCCACAGCCTGCTGGATAAGATCGACCGCAATCTGTTCGAGCGGTACGGCGACGTGCAGGCCTTTGGCCTCAATCGAGTCCTGCTCGACAAATCCCAGTGGTACCGGCCCGGCTCGGCCTCCAATCAGATCGCCGCCGCCATGAACCAGTATGTGCAGCTCTACGGCATCTACACCCACATGCTGGCGGTGGACCTGGAAGGGCGGGTCATCGCGGTCAGCGATCGCGATCGCCACGGCAAGCCTGTGAACACGGCCCCGCTCTACCAGCGCAATTTCAAGGAAGCGACATGGATGAAGGAATGCCTCGCCAATAACTTCCTGAAGAGCGAGACGTTGGACGGAACCTACGTCGAGGACGTCCACGTGGACCCAACAGCCCAGCAGCTCTTTGGCAACGAAGGCTTGGTCCTGCATTTTGCCGCTCCCTTCAAGGATGCCCAGGGTCAGGTGGTCGGCGTCTGGTGCAACGCCGCCGACTTCTCGCTCGTGGAAGAGATCGTGCAGGACGCTTACGCGGACCTTCAGCGCCGTGGCTTCGGCACGGCGGAACTCACGCTGCTGGACCGCAGCGGCCGCGTGTTGGTCGATTACGATCCCACCCGCGACGGTGGCCGAACCGAGATTCGCCGCGACCTGAATGTGCTGCTGAAGCTCAACCTGGCCGAGGCCGGCAACCACGCCGCGCAAGAACTGGTGCGGGGCAAGTCCGGACACGACATCAGCCAGCATGTCCGGAAAAAGATTCTGCAAGTGGGCGGGTATGCCAGTTCGAAGGGCGCCATGGGCTTTCCGGGCCTGCGTTGGGGCGCCCTGGTGCGCATCGACAAGGATCAGGCGCTGGTCAACTCGAATTTCATCCGTCGCGAAATCCTGATCATCACCGGCGCCAGCGTCCTGGTGCTCGGCCTGGTGGCATGGTGGCTGGCCCGCTCCCTCGCCCGCCCCATCTTGCAGTCCATCGCCACGACGCGCGAAGTCAGCCGCCAGGTGGACCTGGCGTCGTCACAGTTGACCGATGCCAGTCACAACCTCGCCGAGGGTGCGAGCGAGCAGGCCGCCAGTCTCGAAGAGACCAGCGCCTCTCTCGAAGAACTGGCCAGCATGGCCCGTCGCAATGCCGAAGGTGCCCAGCGTGCCAAGCAAGCCGCCGCCGCCGCCAGCACCGCCGCCGCCCAGGGCACCCAGGAGATGAAGGCCATGAACGAATCCATGCAGGCCATCAAGACCGCCAACCAGGAAATGCGCGCCGCCACCGACCTCATTCAGACCAGCACTGGAGAAATGCGCGTGGCCATGGACGGCATCCAGAGCTCCAGCAGCGAAATCTCGAAAATCATCAAGACCATCGACGAGATCGCTTTCCAGACGAACATCCTCGCCCTCAACGCCGCCGTCGAGGCCGCCCGAGCCGGCGAAGCGGGCATGGGCTTTGCCGTGGTGGCGGATGAAGTGCGGAACCTGGCCCAGCGCAGCGCACAAGCGGCGCGGGAAACCGCCGACAAGATCGAAAACTCCATCCGCCGCAGCCAGGAAGGGGTACAGGCCAACGAAAAGGTCACGACCAACCTCACGGACATGCTCGGCAAGGTCGATCGAGTGGAGCACCTCCTGCAGGACATCGCCACCAAAGCCGCCCAGGTGGACACGCGCCTGCAGGAGATCACCTCCCGCAACACCGAGGTCGATCAACTGGTCGGCGAGATCGCCTCCGGCTCCATGGAGCAGAGCCAGGGCATCACGCAGATCAACACCGCCGTCACGCAAATGGACAAGGTGACCCAGGCCAACGCCGCCAACGCCGAGCAAAGTGCCAGCGCCTCCAACGAACTGCGCGCCCAGGCCATGACGCTCCGCGAAGCGATTGAAGACTTGCAGCGCATCGTTGGGGTCAATTCCCCCAGCCGCTCGGCCTCCGCGGCCAAGGGAGCCGCGGC
>DATLZF010000120.1:0-8555 GCA_035574135.1 Candidatus Methylomirabilota bacterium | reverse complement strand
CCGCCGCGACCATGCAGACGTACAACCGGTTGAACACCTTGGGGTGCTTGACCAGCGCCTCGGAGAAGCTGTCGCCACCCTCGACCCGTGTGCAGATGTCCTTGATGACATCGCGCATGATCTTGTTGGTGGTCTGCTCGGCCAGCGCCTGGAGTGACTGAACCATGGCCAAGCCGGCGTCGATCATCGTCGCAAGTTGCCGCGTAAACACGACGAGATCTTGGAGGCTGACAGATCCTCCGGCGGTCTTGCCCTTTTTGCCGACCTTCTCCTGGATGGAGATGACGAGAAGGTTCTTGTTGAGCAAGGATGTGATGGCCGCCTGCTCGGAACTCGCCTCGAGCGTGTTGCGAATCTCCCGGCCGGTCGAAGTCTCCCGGGCTACGTAGCTGAATGAGGGCATAGGGTAACGTCGCGATCATGTGAGCGCCGGCCCCGCGCGGACGAGCGCGCGCGCCTGCCGGCAGAGAAGCAGAGGCAATCGGCGTTCGGTTGTGCGGGATGGCGCATCAGGACAACTCTTGTTTCGTAAATTGTCTTCGGCGGTGAAGGGATTCCCTTGAGCGAATTCTCTCTGCGCGCCGGCGGCTGTCCCGATCTGAGACAGGCGGCAGGGCATGAACGGCGAGCGCGGTCTCCTCTCGCCCTGCGCCTGTTGCTTGGCGGCTTGAACGGGGGCTGAACATCGGCCACACCATGCCGCTTTGGCGATCCCAGCCGAGCGCTTCCCGCTACGTGCCCCCGGGGGGCCAGCGGGACGTCCGAGTCGTTGGACAAACCGGTGCGCCGCCCGTATCATCAACACGATCCGTTCTTCGGCTGCCGGCCGGGCTGCCGGCATGGCCTCGAACGACTCGAATCGATGATTGTAAAGGGATTCTGGCCTTGGGTAGTTGGGATCTTCCTCGCTACGGCCGCGGGGCGGTGGGATGCGACCGCCCAGGGAACCTTCGTCAATTTCGAAGGAAAACAGACCCGGCCGTTGTGCCTGTCCCCGGATGGGAGCCGTCTGTTCGCGGTCAACACGCCCGCGTGCCAGCTCTCCGTTTTCGACGTTTCGCAGTCCCGCCAGCCAGTGCTCATCGCGGAGATTCCGGTCGGACTCGAGCCCGTCTCGGTGAACGCGCGCGATAACGACGAGGTGTGGGTGGTGAACGAGGTGTCCGACAGCGTCAGCGTCGTCTCCGTTTCGGCCCGGGCCGTCATCGACACGCTGGGGGTGAAGGACGAGCCGGCAGACGTCCTCTTCGCCCAGGGCCGCGCCTTTGTCAGCGCCGCGCGCAACAACCGGATCGCTGTCTTCGACCTCTCCACTCGCGCCGCCATCACAAACATCCCTGTGTTTGGTGAGAATCCACGCGCGCTGGCTCGCAGCCCTGATGGCTCGAAGGTCTATGCCGCATTCGCCCTGTCCGGCAATCGCACTACCCTCGTGCCCCCCGAGCGGGCACCAGCCCCGCCGTTGCCCTCGAATCCCGATTTGCCCAACGCCCCGCAAGTGGGCCTGATTGTCGATGCCACCGACCCGACATGGACCTCGGGTCCCAATCCCGTGATCCGGTTCACCATACCGGACAACGATGTGGTGGAGATCGACGCGACGAGCCTCGCCGTCACGCGATATTTCCCCCGCATTGGCACGGTGAACCTGGGACTGGCCGTCCAGCCCATCAACGGCGATCTGTTTGTGGCCAACACCGAGGCGCGGAACCTGGTCCGGTTCGAACCGAACCTGCGCGGCAACTTCCTCACCAACCGCATTTCGCGCGTGCGTGTGGCCGATGGTACCGTCGATCACTTCGATTTGAACCCCGGCTTCGGCTACGACGGCTTTCCCCGGCTGCCGGAATTGACCAACGCACTGGCTCAGCCCACGGCAATGGTCTTCGACCCGGGTGGCCATCACTTCTATGTGGCCGCCTTCGGCACGGATCGCATCGCCCGCATGGATGCTTCCGGCCACATCTTGGAGCGGATTGAACTTGCTCCCGAGGCGGCCGGCTCTGCAGCCCACCCGCGGATCAAGCGCGGCCCCCGGGGCCTCGCGCTCAAACCGGGGGAAACGCTCTACGTGCTGAATCGCATTGCCAATACTCTCACCGTCATCGGCCTGCCACATCACGTCATCGTCCGGGAGATTCCCGTTGGCAGCCACGATCCGACACCCCCCGTCATCCGGGAGGGGCGAGGCTATCTCTATGACGCCAAGCTGTCCGGCAACGGCACCGTGTCCTGCGCCTCCTGCCACATCGACGCGGAAATGGACCTCTTGGCGTGGGATCTGGGCGACCCCTCGGGCCCGATGCAGACCAACCGCGTGCGCCTCTCCCCGGCGCTGCCAGCGCTGACGAGCGTGTTCCATCCGATGAAGGGGCCAACGACGACGCAGACGTTGCGCGGCCTGCGGCGGCAGGACCCTCTGCACTGGCGCGGAGACCGAACCAATTTTCTGTTTTTCAACGGCGCTTTTGACGGCCTGCTCGGGGGCAGCGTGCTCGCGGAGGAGGACATGATCGCGTTCCGGGATTTCATCAACACGATCGTGTTCCAGCCGAATCCAAATCAGAACCTTGACCGCTCCTTTCCGACGAACTTCCCCACGCGACATGGAACGGGCAATGCCGCCAACGGTCGGAGCATTTTCCTCAACCAGGTCTATGCCGACTCCCTGCACCTGACGTGCAACACCTGTCACACGCTGCCGAATGGCTCGACCAACGTCATTATTCCCGCCGCGGCACTCCGCGAATCACAGGACTTCAAGGTGCCGCACCTGCGCAATGTGTATCAGAAGCTCAACCTCAACCGCTCGGTCGGCGCGCAAAGCATCGGAGGTTTTGGTCTGGTCCACGACGGCTCGGACCCCGACGTGTTCACCTTCCTGTCCCGACCGGTATTCGAGCGCTTTCACACCAATGACCCGGTCAAGCGCGACTTGGACGCCTTCCTCCAGTGCTTCGATACGGGCATGGCCCCCGCCGTGGGTTACACGCGCACCGCGCGCCCGGACAACCTGACCAGCGCGGATCTGCGCCGGGATTGGGACCTCCTCGAAAGCCAGGCCCGCCCGCCGGCGAACATCGAACTCATCATCCAAGGGGTCGTGCGGGGCCGGCGCCGAGGCTTCCTCTACCGCCCGACGACCGCCAGCTACCAACCCGACTCCACCAACGCCCCGGCGTTGACACGTGCGCAACTTGAGGCCGAGGTCGCTGGCGGGGCCACGCTGTCCTTGATGGGCGTGCCGCCAGGCACCGGGCCGCGCCTGGGGCTGGACCGCAACGAGGACGGCGTGTTGGATGGCGACGCGGCCCCGCCGGCACTGCGCATCCACCGCACGCAGGACCAAGTGGTCATCACCTGGCCGACGAACCAAACCGGCTACGTGCTGGAACGAACCACGGTGTTGCCCGCGACCCGGTGGCAGCCTGACACCAGCGCACGCGGGTTGGTCGGTGGGAATTTCAGCGTCACCAACTCGCTTACGTCGTCGAATCTCTTTTTCCGCTTGCGCGAACTATAAGGTGCCGGCGCGGACCGGGATTCGGTTTTCCATCCTTCCCTCCCCACCGACTTCTGTGTACCAACGGGGCACTCGCTATGAACATCGACGCTCGAATTCTTTCCTGTGCGCTCTGCGTTTGCCTTGTCTGGCCGTCATCACCCGGCCATGCGGAAGGCGAGTCGATCGAGTATTGCCGCCATGTCGGAGCGCACCTGGCGCCGCCGGATTCCTCGGATCATCGGAAGTACGCTCCCGACCGCGAGATCGACATTCTGCACTTCGCCCTGGATGTGACGCCGGACTGGACCAACCGGGCGGTGGCGGGCACGGCCACGTTGCAGTTCAAGCCCATTGCCCAACCGCTGGAGGAGTTGCAACTCGACGGCATCGATTTGGAAGTGGAGGCGGTGAGCGCGACGGAGAAATTGCTGGGCTACCACGCCAGCGCCACGCACGTCTTTCTGACCTTCGCCACGCCGGTGCCCCCGGGGCGGGAAACCACGGTTACCATCCGTTACCGCGCCACGCCGGACAAGGGTTTGTACTTCCGCACGCCGGAGATGGGCTACCCGGAGGGGGACACGCACATCTGGACCCAAGGCGAGCCCATCGAGGCGAGGCACTGGTTTCCATGCTACGACGCGCCCAACGAGAAATTCACCACCGAGATCACCTGTCGCGTGCCCGAGGGCATGGTGGTGCGAGCCAATGGCCGGCTGATGTCCGAGACTCGGGACGCGGCCACCGGGCTGACGGCCGTGCGCTGGCTCCAGGACAAGCCGCACGTCAACTACCTCATCTGTCTCGTCGCCGGGTATTTGAAGAAGATTGAAGACAAGTACAAGGACATTCCGCTGGCCTTCTACACGCCGGCCTCGCTCATCGACACGGCCACGAACTCCTTCAAGGACACCAAGGACATGATGGCATTCTTCGAGGCGGAGATCGGGGTGCCGTATCCGTGGGCGAAGTACGACCAGATCGTGGTGAACGACTTCACCGCCGGCGGCATGGAAAACACCAGCATCACCGTGCTCACCGAGAACACCCTGCACACTTCGGACTACGAGCAACTGCGCAGCAGCCAGGGACTGGTCGCCCACGAACTGGCCCACCAGTGGTTCGGCGATCTCGTGACGTGCAAGGATTGGTCGCATCTCTGGCTGAACGAGGGCTTTGCCACCTACTACGATGCGCTCTACGAAGGGCACAAGAACGGCCGCGACGCGATGCTCTACGTGCTGTACGAAAGCGCCCGCGGCATCACCAGCCATCCCGACCAGACCAACGCCA
Source organism: Candidatus Methylomirabilota bacterium (assembly GCA_035574135.1). Taxonomy (GTDB): domain Bacteria; phylum Verrucomicrobiota; class Verrucomicrobiia; order Limisphaerales; family DATLZF01; genus DATLZF01. The sequence goes on along the minus strand of DATLZF010000120.1, from coordinate 3,757 downwards.
TCGTGCGCCGCGATTTCAACCGCCCGGAGGATCAATTCGGTTACCTGGCCTATCCGAAAGGGAGCTGGATTCTCCACATGCTGCGCAGCCGGCTCGGCCCGGACCTCTATCGCCAATGCGTCAAGACCTACCTGGAGCGCCATGCCTACGGGGTGGTCGTAACGGAAGACCTGAACGCCGTGATCGAGGAGCTCTCCGGGCGTTCGTGGGACCAGTTTTTCGACCAGTACGTCTATCACGCCTCTCAGCCGACGCTCAACGTCAGTTACAGTTGGGACGAGCGGAGCAAGCTGGCCAAGGTGTCCGTCACTCAGGCCCAGCGGTTGAGCGAGCGGGTGCTGCTGTTCAACGTGCCCCTCCCCGTGCGGTTCAAGACCAAGGACGGCGTCGTGGAGCGCACCCTTGAGGTGAAAGAGAAGAGCGAGGACTTTTACATCCCCCTTCCCGCAGCGCCCGAAATTGTGCGGATCGATCCGGACCTGACCGTGCTCGCCACGATCAATTTCAGTCCGCCCACTCCGATGCTCAACGCCCAATTGGCCGACAAATCGGACATGCTGGGCCGGTTGATTGCGGTCGAGAAGCTCGGGGAGCGCAAGGATGCCGGCTCGGTGCCAAAACTAAAAGAGGTGCTCAACCATGACCCGTTTTACGGCGTGCGGTTGGCCGCTTCGCGCGCTCTGCGGGCGGTCGGCAACGACGCGGCCTACGAAGCCCTGCGGTCCTCCCTCAAGCAACCGGACGCCCGCGTGCGCGATCGAGTGGCGAACGACATCCTCAGCTTCTACCGCGAGAGCACCTATGCGGTCGCACTGGACCTGGCCCGCAATGAGAAGAACCCCGGCATCCGCGCCGACGCCATCCGCGCCCTCGGCGCCTACACGCAACCGCAGACCCGCGAAATCCTGCTGGCCGCGCTCCGATCGGATTCGTATCAGCACGCCTTGGCCAGCGCGGCCATCGGCGGCATGCGCAACCAGGACGACGCGGCCTACATCGACCCGTTGCTGGCCGCCTTGAAGCAGGAGGAGGCGAAGTTTACGTCCTCCGGGTTCGGCGGCGGACTCGAGACGCTCGCCTACCTCGCCCGCAACGAGGACAAGAAGGACGCGGTCCGCGAGTTCCTCGCATCCCACGTCAACAGCCGCAAGCGCCGGGTGCAGCTTGCGGCCATTCGCGCTCTCGGGATCCTGGGAGATCCCAAGGCCATCGCCGTGCTGGAGACGTTCAGCCTTGCCACCAAGGACAGTCCGGAACGGACGGCGGCCGAACGGGCAGTGGGGGACCTGCGAGCGTCGAGGAAGCCCGGAGCGGACCTGGGCACGCTCCGCAGCGAGGTGCTGAGCCTGCAGAGGGAGAATCGCGATCTCCGCAAAGACCTCGACGACTTGAAAAAGAAGCTGGAGGCGCTGATGCCCAAGCCCACGGCCGACAAGGAAATGCGCAAGCCCGCCCCCAAGAAAGCCGAGAAGCGGTAACCCAAACCAAGCGGGCCGCCTACGCCTTGCCGTAGAAGCCCTCGATGACGCGACGGAAGTTGTTCTCGGCCACGTCCACGATGCCAATCTCGCGCCGGGCGTTCTCTTCCGAGTCGCTGGCGTGGGCAGCATTGACCATGATGGTCTGGCCAAACTCGCGACGGATGGACCCCGGAGGCGCCTTCGAGGGGTCAGTAGGGCCGAGGACATCCCGGATTTTGCGGACCGCCTCGACGCCCTCGTATATCAGGGCGATGCACTTCTCGGTGCCCGGCTCCTTCCATTGGGAGGCATCGATCTCGCTGGGGGCGCGGCCGGACATGAACTTGACGATACTTTCAAACTGGCTGTCGCCAAAGATCGGACAGAGCAGTTCACCCAGCCGGGCTTCTTCGGCGGGGGGAATCTTGAAGGAAAACTCGCGTTCCAATGCCGTCTTGGCCCGGGCGCCCACCACGTCCTTCAGTTTGGAGCGGAGGACTTCCTTGACCGGACCATAGAACTCCATCGCCTGGGCCACGCTCATCTGATGGACCTTGATGGCGACGATGTAGAGGCCCGTGCGCGAGAAGAAATCGATCATGTTGCCCGGCCGGCCGGTCGCGAAGCGGAAATTGTCAGGTTTGATCAGCACGAGAGTGCGCTGGGGCTTCTCGCCGGGGGCGTAGGACACCGTGTTTTCGACCACGCCACCGTCTTTGTCCGAATAGCTGGCCCAGAGCCTGGCCTTGACGCGGGCCTCATCAAGGTTTGGCGCCGCCAGCACGGCAGGTTCGAAGTATCGGACATTGCCGGACTCGTCGAGAATCAGGTCGCCATACGTGTCCCGGATGGTTTCGCCGCCACGCCGGTCGCTGCTGATGTTCCCGACGACGGAGCGGACTTTCCGGACGGCGTCTTCCCCTTGGAACAAGAGCATCATCACCCGCCGCCGGCGGCCGGTCTTCGAGTCGGGCGAGAGGTTGAGGAGGATATAGTCGCGAATGAGTTCCTGAATGCGGCGATCCTGCGGATCATTGGCGGAGACGATGGCTTCGGAATAGCGCTGCACCAGTTCCGGGCTTGGCGCGAACATCCGCGCCCCCACCAAATCCAGCCCCGTCCGGGTGATCAGGCGGGCGAGGATTCCCCCGGTGCGGGACTTGTAGAGGGAATAGGGAGTGATGATGACGTAAGCCAGTTCTTGGGACATAAATCGACTAGACCGGGGGATGGGAGGGGGTCCCGGCGCTTGCGTTACCACCGCCATCTGCGGCGGGCACCACTTTGCCGCCCAGGATTTTGAACATGACCGTGCCACAGGCGGGGCAACGGCCCTTGATCGCCTTGCGCCCGTTCTTCATGGTTTCTTCCACGGCGTTGGCGATCTCCTTCTTGGCTTTGCACTTAACGCAGTATCCTTCGGCCATAATCTTCGGGTTGAGATGTGCTTTCCGCGCCGGTCAATAAACGGCCGGCAGCTTACGGGCCGGTATCAAACAGCGTCAACGGCAAAACAGGAATCCGCTGGGAAAGGCTGGGTAGATCGTGACCCCCCGGTGGTGAAGCTCAAGGTGTTGAGCACTCGCCGCAAGGATGAGCTGCGGCGCCTGCACCGCCGGCTACAGGTTGCTCTACCTGCTGCGGGAACCGATGGGCGAACCGCATCACCGTGCGATTTGCGGCCCGGCCATTAACTGCAACCTGCTTCTCGATCGAATGCTCGTCTCACTGGTCCTGACAAGGACGGCCATCGCCCATTTCGTAAGTCGCATTAGGCGCGCCTCGCGCCAGCGTGAGTGGGCCCTGAACGCGGCTCGTGAACGCGAGATCGAAAACGAGCGCTTGGTCTAGCTGGCCACGCTGGCGGCGCCGGTCGCGCACGAGATCGGCTCGCCGCTGGGCACCACCGCCGTGACCGCCGGCGAGCTGCGTCGCACCTCCGCCGGGTGGCCGGCGAGCCACACCACCCGCGGGGACGCCGAGTTGATCGGCGAGGGAGTGGCTCGGTGCCGGTCCATCCTGGATCGATTGAGCGACCGTGCCGGCGCGATGGGCGACGGGCTCCGAGCGGTGTCAATCGAGCAGCTGCCGGATGGCGTGCGGGCCTTGTTGTCCCCGGCGGAGGTGGCCCAGTTGGAGCGAGTATGCGGCCGGGGGCGGGCCCATTCTGGTTCCGCCACTGGCCGTGGCGCAGGGAGTTGGTGTGCTGGCGAACAACGCCTTTGAAGCAAACGCCCGGAGAGCGCTTCTACCTCTGGCGGTTGAGGGACCGGACACGCACGTGCGGTTTGTGGCGG
>DATLZF010000119.1:0-7588 GCA_035574135.1 Candidatus Methylomirabilota bacterium | reverse complement strand
TCATCCCCGCCGGCACCGGCGCGTTGCGCGACTTCTCCTACATCGCGCCCGAGATTCCGCTCCTCAACAGCGAAAACTGTGTCGGCTGCATGGAGTGTGTGACCGAATGCCCTGACACCGCCATCCTCGGCAAGGTCGTGCCCAAGGCGAAGCTGGAGGAAGAACTGGCCAAGATTCCCGACGAAGCCGAGCGCGAGCATTATCGTCGGCAGTTCGGCAAGACCACGAAGTACTGGAGCGTGTACGAGAAGAAGGGCGCCGAGCCCGGCTATTTCGGCATCTTCATCGACCCGACCAAGTGCAAGGGCTGTGCCGAATGCGTCGATGCCTGCGGCAACCACGGCGCGCTCACGATGCTCAAAAAGGACACCCCCACGCTCAAACGCTACCAGCGCACCTGGAGTTTCTACAAGCGCCTGCCCGAAACGCCCAAACAGTTCATCAACGAGAAGCTCCTCTCCGACATGATGCTGGCCGAGCGGTCCCTGCTCTACGTGGGTGGCGCCGGCTCGTGCATGGGCTGCGGCGAGGGCACCGCCCTGCGCATGATGCTGGCGGCGACCGGCTTTGTCTATGGCAAGGAAAACATCGGCATCGTCAATGCCACCGGCTGCTCGACCGTTTACGCCTCCACGTATCCCTACAATCCGTATCTCGTGCCGTGGACCAATTCTCTTTTCGAGAATGCGCCGGCCGATGCCATGGGCATCCGCGCGCGCTGGGATCAAATGGGCTGGAAGGACAAGAAGCTCTGGGTCATCGGCGGCGACGGCGCCATGCTCGACATCGGCTTCCAATCGTTGAGCCGCATGCTGGCCAGCGGCATGAACATCAAGGTGCTCGTGCTCGACACCCAGGTGTACTCGAACACCGGCGGGCAATCCTCCACCGCCACCTTCACCGGCCAGAACACCAAGTTCACCGTCCACGGCAAGGTGATCCCCGGCAAGATCGAGCGCCGCAAGGAGCTGGCACAGATCTGCATGATGCATCCCAACACACTGGTCGCGCAAACCAGTTGCGCCATGCCCAATCACTTTTACAAAGCCATCCTCGCCGCCAACGAATACGAGGGACCAGCGGTGGTCAACGTCTATACCACCTGCCAACCCGAGCACGGCGTGGGCGACAACATGGCCGCCGCCCAGAGCAAGCTGGCCGTCGAGACCCGCACCTTCCCCGTGCTCATGTACGATCCGCGCAAGGGTTCCAAGCTGAAGGAGCGGCTCAGCCTTCAGGGCAATCCCGCCACCAAGGACGACTGGTACGTCGAACCCAAGACCGGTGAGGTGTACAACTTCATCAAGTTCGCGCGCAGCGAGGGCAGGTTCGCCAAGCACTTCGACAAGGACGGAAACCCGAGCGAGTTGCTGCTCCGCGCCAACCAGGAACGGCTGGAGAACTGGCGGCTGCTCCAGGAAATGGCCGGCCTCATCTGAGGCCCCCGGGCGCATGCCGGAGTTCATCAGGCATCTGGCCGCGGCGTTGGCAGAAGGCGAACCGTTCGCCCTCGGCATCATCTCCGCCGTCAAGGGCTCCAGTCCGCAAAAAAAGGGCGCCAAGGCCCTCTTCTTCGCCGACGGCCGCATCAAGGGCACACTCGGCGGCGGTTGTCTCGAGGCCGAAATCCAGGACCGCGCCCGCCGCGCGCTCGCCAGCGGTCAGCCGGCCACGTTCGAACTCGTCCTCGACCACGATTTCGGCTGGGACGATGGCCTGATCTGTGGCGGCAAGGTGGAGGGGCTGATCCTGCCGCGCGCGGCCGAGGCGGCGGCCGTGTGGCGCCGGTTGATCGAGGCGTCGGAGCCGCTGCAGTGGGGTGTGCGACCGGATTTCGACATCGCCCTGGGCGAGGCCGCGCCAGGGCGGTGGCTGTACCATGAATCTGTCCCGCCCCCGGTCGGCCTTTGGATCGCCGGATCGGGTCACGTGGCCCAGGCCGTAGCTGCCGCCGCGCGGCCGCTGGATTTCGAGGTGACGGTGTTCGACGACCGCCCGGCGCTGGCGAATCCCCGCTACTTTCCCGAGACGACGCGATTTCGCGTGGGAGCCTGGGAGCAGTTGCTGCATGAGCCGTGGCCGGGGCGGCCCACGTTCGGCTTGATCGTCACCCGCGGTCATCAGCACGACGCGCTGGTGCTGCGGGAGTGGATACACCGGCCGTTCGATTTCCTGGGCATGATTGGCAGCCGGCGCAAGAAGCGATTGATCTTCGATCAATTCGTGCGCGACGGCCTGGCCTCCGAAAAGGAACTGGAGCGTGTGCAGTGCCCGGTGGGCCTCGACATCCAGGCGGTGAGCGTGCCCGAGATCGCCCTCAGCGTGCTGGCCCAGTTGGTGCAACGCCGGGCCGCGCTGCGGTCTGGCACGGGGGTGTCCCCGGCAATTCGGCCCGCGCTCGATTCGATTCCGGCGGGGGTCCCGTAGTCCGTCCCTCCGAGACATCGCACCGGCGATCCTGCGCCATTCGACCACCTACCGCCGCCCCGGGTTTCGCGGCCGCCGGCGGGCGGCTTGTTTGAGCTTTCCCTGGCGGGGCTTCGTTGGTTCGATGCAGCCCGTTCATGTTGCACGGCGTCACAAACACGTGGTCCGAGCGCCTTGCCAGATGCATCCCGTTTGGCTTGGGGCAGACCAAGCCGAAGCACTTCCGCGACATGGTCAAGATCGCGTGGAAGAACCGGGACAACCTTGGCTACGCCTGGAAGGTCCTGAGCCGGGGCGTGTGCGATGGCTGCGCGCTGGGCGTGTCCGGCTTCCACGACTGGACCATCGACGGCGTGCACCTGTGCATGACGCGCCTGAATTTGCTGCGGTTGAACACCGCTCCGGCGCTTGATGGGCGCAAGCTGGAGGATGTTTCGCTCGTCCGGACGATGACCAACGAGCAGTTGCGCGAGCTGGGACGGCTGCCCTACCCGCTGCTGCGCCAGCGCGGCGACCGCGGCTTCCGGCGCATTTCCTGGGACGAGGCCTTGGAGCGCATCGCGCAACGGATTCGGCGCAGTTCACCCCGGCGCCTCGCCTTCTTCGTCACCTCGCGGGGGATCACCAACGAGGTGTATTATGTGGCGCAGAAAGTCGCCCGTTTCCTCGGCACCAACTCGGTGGACAACGCGGCGCGCCTGTGCCATTCGCCCAGCACCGGCGCGATGAAATACGCCCTCGGCGTCGCCGCCACCACGTGCAGTTACAAGGACTGGTGGGGCACGGACCTGATCATCTTCTTTGGCGCCAACCCGGCCAATGACCAGCCGGTGACGACGAAGTATCTGCACGAAGCCAAGCGCACCGGCGCGAGGGTGGTGATGGTGAATCCCTATCTCGAACCGGGCATGAAGCGCTACTGGGTGCCCTCCACCGTTGGCAGCGCGCTCTTCGGCACGGACATCGCCGATTACTGGTTCCCGGTCGCCCAGGGCGGTGACATCGCCTTCCTCTACGGGGTGCTCAAGATTCTGATCGAGCGCGTCGGGTGCGACGAAGGATTCATTCGCGACCACACCACGGGCTTCGAGGCGCTGAAGGAGCGGGTGGCGCGGCTGGGCTTCCCCGAGCTGGAACGGCAGAGCGGCCTGAGCCGCGCCAGCATGGAGGAGTTCGCCACATTGATCCGCGGGGCCAAGAACGCCGTGCTCGTCTGGAGCATGGGCATCACCCAGCACACCTTTGGCGGTGACGCCGTGTCCATGATTCTCAACCTCGGCCTCGCCCGCGGCTACGTGGGGCGGGACAAATGCGGGCTCATGCCGATCCGGGGTCACAGCGGCGTGCAGGGCGGCGCCGAGATGGGCGCCTACGCGACGGCGTTCCCCGGGGGCAAACCCATCAACGCGGAAAACGCCGCCGCGCTCTCAAGCCTCTACGGCTTCCCCGTGCCGGACTGGCCGGGGCTGACCGCCACCGAAATGGTGGAAGCCGGGGCACGCGGTGAGCTCGACCTCCTCTACTGCCTGGGTGGAAACTTCCTGCGCACCCTGCCCGAACCGGACCACGTCGCCGCCGCGATGACGAACATCCCCCTGCGCGTGCACCAGGACATCATCCTGACGGACCAGATGCTCCTCGAACCGCGCGAGGAGGTGATCCTGCTCCCGGCCAAGACCCGCTATGAACAGGACGGCGGCGGCACGGAGACCACCACGGAGCGGCGGGTCCTGTTCAGCCCCGAGCTGCCGCGTCAGGTGGGCGAGGCGCGGGCCGAGTGGCGCATCCTCCGGGAGCTCGCGGCGCGGGTCGATCCCGCGCGGGCCCACCTGTTGAAGTGCGATTCCGGTCCGGCGATCCGCGCCGAGATCGCCGCAGCGGTGCCGTTCTACCACGGCATCCAGTATCTGAACAAAGCGGGCGATGCCTTCCAATACGGCGGTCCTCATTTGTGCGCCGGCGGCCAGTTCCAGACGCCCGACGGCAAGGCGCACTTCCGCGTCGTCGATCTGCCGGCGTTGGACCGCGAGCCCGGCGTGTTCGAAGTCAGCACCCGCCGGGGCAAGCAATTCAACACGCTGATCTACGATGAGGTCGATCCGCTCACCGGAGCGGAGCGCGACGCGGTGTTCATGAACCCCGAGGACGCGGCAACCCTGCGGCTGCGGAGTGGAGATCGGATCGCGCTGGTGAACGAGCTGGGTCGCTACGAGGGCCGGCTGTTCCTGGCCCCCATTGCGCGGGGCAACCTGCAAATTCACTGGCCCGAGGGCAACGTCATCGTGCGCCGCGGTGCCGTGGACACGCTCGGCGGCGTGCCGGATTACAACGCGCGAGCGCGGGTCGAAAAGGTGAGCTGAGCGGGGTGCAGCGTGGCGGCGGGGTTGCAGTGGTCGCGGGCTGCAAAGCCGCGCGGGCGCAGGGTCGAGGTGCCGTTGTTCCCATGCCGCGCCCGTGCAGCTCAAGCGGCAGAACCATTGGAAGTCATCTCGCGCTCGGTCCGGAGCCGGAGTTGGCCGCAGGCCGCGTCGATGTCGTGGCCCTTTTCCCGGCGCAGGGTGGCGGTGACTTTCTGGCGTGCGAGTGCGGCGAGGAAACTTTCCTGCGCGGCCTCCGACGGGCGTTGCCAGGGCAGTCCCTCAACCCTGTTGTAGGGGATCAGGTTCACCTTGGCATGCAGACGGCGAGCCAGGTTGGCCAGCGGGGTGGTCTGGGTCAGGGCGTCGTTCACGCCCGCGATGAGGATGTACTCGAGCGTGATCATCCGGCCTTTCTTCTCCTGGTAATACTCGCAGGCGGCCGTCAGCTCGCGGAGCGGGTACTTGCGGTTGACGGGCATGATCTGCTGCCGGACCTCGTCGGTGGCGCCATGCAGGGAGATGGCGAGACGAAACTGAAGCGGCTCGTCGGCAAGGCGGCGGATTTGCGGCGCCAGTCCACTGGTCGAGATGGTGATCTTGCGGGCACCGATGCCCCCGCCCCACGGTGCATTCAGGATGCGCAGGGCCTTGAGCAGGTGGTCGTAATTGGCCAGGGGCTCACCCATGCCCATGATGACCAAATTGTCGATGAGCCGGGGGCGCGCGGCCTCGCGGGAGCGGCCGCCGGCCGCGTCGCCGCTGTCCGTCCCCGCGGACCGGGTCTGGTTGGTTTCGTGCCAACGTTCCACCGCCAGCACCTGGCCGACGATTTCATCCGGCGTGAGATGGCGTTTCCAGCCCTCGAGGCCGCTGGCGCAGAAACGGCAGCCGTAGGCGCAGCCGACCTGGGTGGAGACGCAGAGCGTGTGGCGATCGCTGGCCTCACCATAGAGCGCCGGATTGGCCGGGATGAGAACACTCTCGATCAACGCGTGGTCATGAAGCCGCCAGAGGAATTTCCGGGTCGTGTCGCTGGCCCCCTGCAACCGGACCAGTTCCAGCGAACGCAGGCCGAACTCCGCGGCCAGGCGCGTCCGCAAGGCGATCGGCAGGTTGGTCATCGCCTCCCACGAGCCGGCACGTCGGCCGTAGAGCCAGTGCAGCACCTGCTCGACGCGATAGGCCGGCTGCCCCCACTCCCGGAGGCGTGTCTCCAATTCCTCGCGCAGAAAGGATCGAATGTCGGCCGTCATGGGAAGAGGGCCCTCAGGCGGAGGCCGAGAGGTTCTTGAGGTCGGCGCGGACGCTTTCATAACTGGTCGCGTAGGCGAGCACCTCGGGGTCGGGCTGGATCTGCCAGTGCTGGCAGGCCGCGCGGTACAGGTCGGGCCACCAGTTGCGGTGGGCGGTCTTGCCGTCGCGCCGCCACTGGTCCCAATTCATGAGCACGCGCGACCAGCATTCGTCGCCGTATTGCACAGCGGCCTTCGCATCCGCGAACTCCTTCAAATACCAGTCGCGGCCGATGCGCGCGTGCAGAACCTCGTCCGCCCAGTCATAATCCTGGAACAGCGCCGCCAGCGGATTCTGCGAGGCGACAGCCGTCTCCCACTCGAAGCGTTTGCCCGTCCGCGGCATGAGGCCCTGCTCGATAAAGTACAGAACCGCGTGCCGTTCAATCGGCTTGAGCTGCGTGTTGAGCGCCAGGGACCAGGTGAAGTTCACCATCACGTCGCGGCTCCAATTGATGCCCAGGTTGGCGAATCCCACCTCGCCCATCATGGCATGGCGCGCTTCGTCCCACAGTTGCCGCGTCATGTCGCGGTAGTAGTCCCAGGGTTGATCGGGCGTTTCGGCGATGATGCTGGCCATCATTTCCGGCACATCGATCTCGCGCAGCCGCTTGTAAAACATCATCAGCGTCTTGGCCCGGGGTGGATACTTCGGATCGTAGAGGAAAACCTCGGCGTTGACGCCCATGTTGTAGGGATCGGGGAAGCGTTCATCGCGCCGGGGCACGGGATCGAAACGGTGCGGCTGCGCCGAGAACCGGCGCGCGGGAGCGCCGTCCCGCGAGGCGGCACTGCCATCCAGTCCGCCCGCGGCGGCCAGGCAATCGTCCAGAAGCTCCGACCACGCGGCACTGCCCGCGCGGCATGGACCGGAAACCAACCGCACCACGCACGCGGCGCCGTAGCGCCGCATTTCCTCCACCTCCAGCAGCGCGAAGCGACACAGGCGCACCGAGGGATGATCGGCCAGCGGGTTGGTGTCGGCGAGATGACGCTGGAGGGCCTGTTCGAGCGCCGGCACGGCCTTTTCGTAAAGCCCGAGCAGCAGTTCCTCCGTGGTGGGTGCGGCCAGGACTTCGTCGAAGAAGACCTCGAGTGCCGGATGCGGCACAGCTTCGAGCCCGAGCGGCGGTTCACGCATCTCGCCCACGCGCCGGCGGAGCGCGGCCACATGCTCGGCGCACACGTGGGCGTGCAGGCTGAAGCCCATCTTGAGTTCGTACACCGGCTCGGCCGTCAGGCGATGAACGAAGATCTGGTGCAGGCGCTTGAAGGCGTAGTGCAGGCGCTTGAGCCGGCCGACGCAGTCCTCGACTGACAGGCCGGGCTTCATGGCCTCTGCCAGGGAACAAAGGCCGGCCAAGGGCGGCAGATCTCGATAGGAACGATATGTACTCATGTGCGTCCAATCCCGGAGCCTAGCGGGACCTGTGCAGGTTTGCACGCCGGGAATGGCGTCAGCCGAAGTCGGCGACCTCCGCCGAAATCTGGTGCCCCGGGGCGGGTGGG
>DATLZF010000118.1:0-2386 GCA_035574135.1 Candidatus Methylomirabilota bacterium | reverse complement strand
CCGCCTCGCCCGCCTTCCAGACGGCGATCCGGCTGGCGTCCACCCGGCTCATCTGCCCGGCGCCAATGCCCAGCGTGCGATCCGGTCCCACGTAGAGGATGGCGTTGGACTTGACGTGCTTCACCACCGACCAGCCGAAGAGCATGGCCTCGAATTCGGCCTCGGTTGGCTGGCGCCGGCTCACCACCTTGAGGTCGGCCCGCGTCACTCGCTTCAGATCCCGCTCCTGCCACAGGAAGGAATCGGCCCCCACGCTCCGCACTTCGAACGGCGCCGCCTTCAGCGGGCTTTGGAGCAGCTTGAGCAGCCGCAGATTCTTCTTTTTTTGCAACAGCGTTGCCGCCTCGGCGGTGAAGTCGGGGGCCACGATGACTTCGCTGAAAATCTCGGAAATGGCCTCGGCACAGGGGAGGTCCAGCGGCCGGTTGACGGCGATGATGCCTCCGAAGGGCGCCTGCCGGTCGGTGGCGAAGGCCTTGTCCCACGCCTCGCGCAGGGTGGCGCCTCGCCCCACGCCGCAGGGATTCGTGTGCTTGAGAATGGCGAGGGTCGGTGCTTGGCCCTCGAACTCCGCGATCAGGCTCGCCGCCGCCGTCAGGTCCAGAATGTTGTTGTAGGAAAGTTCCTTGCCGTGGAGCTGCTGAAAATACTCCGGAAAACGGCCGTAGAGCGCCGCGGCCTGATGCGGGTTCTCGCCGTAACGCAACGCCTGCACGCGCGGCACATCGAGGTGCAGGGCCGCCGGCGCGCCCCCGGCCGGGGCCGCAAAGGAAGAAGACTCGAACTGCCCCGTCAGGTACTTCGCAATGGCGCCGTCATACGCCGCCGTCCGCGCATACACCTTGGCGGCCAGGCGCCGTCGCAGCTCAAGGGTCGTCTCACGCCGCGCCCGAATCTGCTCCGCCACCGCGTCGTAGTCGGCGGGATCGCAGACGACGGTGACGCTCTCGTGGTTTTTGGCGGCGCTGCGCAGCATCGAGGGGCCGCCAATGTCGATGTTCTCGATGGCTTCGCCCAGGCTGACGCCGGGCCGGGCGATGGTTTGCTCGAAGGGATAGAGATTGACCACCACGAGGTCGATGGGAGCAATGCCGTGCCGGGCGATGGCGCTCTCGTGTTCGGCGTTGCCACGGAGGTAAAGCAACCCGCCGTGAATCTTCGGGTGCAGCGTCTTCACCCGGCCGTCCAGCATTTCAGGAAAGCCGGTGTGCGCGCTGAGGTCGGTGACGCTCAGCCCGGCCTCCCGCAGCGCCCGGGCGGTGCCCCCCGTGGAGATGATTTCCACGCCGGCCTCGGCCAGCGTGCGGGCAAAGGGAATCAAGCCGGTTTTGTCGAACACGGAAAGCAGGGCGCGCTGAATTTGAGCCATAAGCGGCGGATACGTTGTCAGGTGCCACCCCTGCGTCAATCGCGAAGACGGAGAGCCGCCGCGGCACGCTCGCCCGCAATTTCCCATTGCCTTTGCCCACGCCTTCCGAACAATCCGCGCGCATGAGCAAGACTGCCCGAGCGTCCGGTTCTGCGAAATTCGCCGCCTATCCCCGGTTGAATCCACTCGGCATCGGGCGCGACATTTCCGCCGCGGATCTGATCGATCAGGTCATGCTGGCTTACAACGGCGGGAGGTTGCGGGAGGCGGCGCGGTTGCTCACGCGCAAGATGCTCCCGCGCGATGGCTTCATCGGCTTGAGCCTCACCGGGGCGTTGACGCCGGCCGGCCTGGGCAAGAGCTGCCTGATCCCGCTGATGAAAGCCGGCTTCGTGGACTGGATCGTCTCGACCGGGGCGAACCTTTACCACGATCTCCACTACGGCCTGGATATGGCGCTTTACCAGGGATCGCCGTTTCTGGACGACGTGCAGCTACGTCGGGACGGCGTGATCCGGATTTACGACGTCTTGTTCGATTACAATGTGCTGCTCGACACCGACGCCTTTGTCCGCGAAGTGATCCAGGGACCGGAGTTCCAGCGTTCGATGGGCACCGATGAGTTCCACCACCTCCTCGGAAAGTACGTTCTCGCCCGGGGACAAAAGCTGGGACTGAAGGACAGTTCCGTGCTGGCCACGGCCTACGAATGCGGCATTCCCATCTTCACCAGCAGCCCCGGGGACAGTTCGATCGGCATGAACGTCGCCGCGATGGCGTTGCGCGATTCACGGCTCGCCTTCGACGTGAACCGGGACGTGAACCAGACGGCGGCCATCGTCTATGCCGCCAAGTCCACCGGCCACACGAGCAGCGTGTTCATTCTGGGGGGCGGCAGTCCGAAGAACTTCATGCTCCAGACCGAGCCGCAGATTCAGGAGGTGATGGGCATCCAGGAAAGCGGCCACGACTACTTCCTCCAATGCACGGACGCGCGTCCGGACACCGGCGGTTTGA
>DATLZF010000117.1:0-3814 GCA_035574135.1 Candidatus Methylomirabilota bacterium | reverse complement strand
TAACCCCGGTTGGGATCGTTGGGATTCGGGTTGGAGGTTCCGCTGGCCCATTCGATGTCGTTGTCCGTGATCTCATCGTCGCGGTAGTAGTTGCCGTACTGGCCGGAACCACCGCCAGCGGGGTTCTCGTCGAAATCGATGCCGGCAAAAACGTCGAGGGTCTGGTTCAGGTTCTCGTACTGCAGTTGGAGCAACGCGCGATTGCGCTTGGCCGGAAACGGAATGGAATTGGCCGAGTTCAAGGCCGCCCGCGCCTTTTGGACGCCATTGGTGTTATTGGGAATCCCCAGCAGCGCGTAGCGGTTGGGATCCGTCAGGTTCGTCATGGGCGCCTCCGAGCCCCGGAGAATGAGCGGCAGGGAGGATTGAATGGACACACCGGTGAGCGCCGAGGCGGCCGTGCCCCGGTCCCGGAGGTATTCGAGCATCGTGCGATAAAAGATGCCGTCCTTGAGCAGGTTGTTATTGGGGCTGCCGTTCTCCCAGTAGGCCTGCGAATCGAAGTGGGAGCGGGATTGCCGCGGATAGCCCACCCGATGCACCAGCACCAGATCACCCGCGTTGTACACCGGCGCGAGGAATTTCAAGGACGGATGCAGCGCGGCAAAACCGTTGCCCAGCCGAATGGCGCTGGCGTAGCTGTAGGTGTCCGCATTGGAAGTGTCGTTCACCGGGAAATCGCACCCCCGGCCGCCCAAGGAATAGTCGGTGCCGGGATCCAACGGGATGCGGATGGTGGGCCGGCTGCTGGCGTAGGCCGGATCGAGCGCGGGAATGACCGAGTTCAAGGCGTCGTTGGCACCCCGCAGCCAGATGAAGAGCAGTTTCTTGCCGTTGAGCCCGATCTGGCCCTCCGCCAGTGCTCGCTTCACCACCGGCGGGATGTTCGTCAACGAGGCGAGCGCAAGGGCCGCACCGGTCTTCCATGAGCGATCCAAAAACGAGCGACGACTGATGATGTTCAACTTCGACGAGTGCATAAACAAAGGGAGACCCCGAGTCACTGTTCTTGAAACCGTTGCAGCGTCATCAGCATGGCCACCATGCCGCGAACGCGAGAGTTGTAGGTCGCACCGGTGTTCGACAAACCGCTGAAGGGCGACGAAGTGGTGCCCCCATCGCCCGTGTTGAGAAACGTGACGGCGACACTCCGGTAGTGATCAAGATTGGCGCGGCCTTCCCCCGGATACAACAGGTCGAGGAAGAAGTTCGCCACGGCCACCGCGTTGTTCCAGCTCGAGCTGGGCAGGCGGTTCTTCAGCAGGGTCACCGGATCCACGGCGTTGTTGCCGGCATCCCCGGGACGATTGGAGGGATCCATGCACAGGGCCTGAACGAATCTCAGCCGCTCGGCGAGCGTACCGGCGCTGATCCACGCCGGCCCGGTCTCGGGATAGCCGTCGGGATCCGCTCGATTGAACAGGCTCATCCCGCCCATGCGGCTTAATGCGCTGCCAAACGCCCCGTCCGTAAAGGCGGTCGAGGTGCCATCGGGGTTGATTGCCCACATGGATCGCACCGCGCTGACGCAGAACTCAAGCGGTGTCTTGATCTTCTGCATCGAGCCGGCGTGACCGCGAAACAACGGCGAGTTGAAAATGGTGGCGAGGACCGCGCGCAGGTTGCCCTTTCGGCCATCCGGCCCGGGCGTGTCCCACGCTACCATGCATTGGCGGATCAACTCCGCCTCGGGCGGCCGGTTGGGATCGGCGTAGTCGTACACGCCGTGTACGAAATCGTCATGAACGAACAGGCGGCACAGCTTGACGCTGATGTACTCCATGGTGAACGGCAGATTGGCCAGATGCTCCAGCACGTCGTAGCCGTCTTGAAGGCCGGCGTTGCCCGCGCGTGCCGGAATCACCAGTTGGTAGGGCCGGCCCGCCCACGGCGGTCCGAAGCGAGCCGGCACGATCTTCGGGCCGACAGCGCGCGGATTGTCGGCCGGGCTGTCCGGATCCCACACGGAGAGAATGGGGGCGCGATTGGTGCCATGGTTCTCGCTCTTGAACTTGAACGACCACACGCCAATGAGGTTCGACACGGCGTTGAAACCGCTGCCCGGATACGCCCCGTAAAACGTCGAGCGCGGCGCCAGGGGATTGTCGATCTGCTCCGGATCGACGATGTCCACCGACCAGCCCGTCCAGGCGCGCGACATGGCCACGATGTCATTCTGGTCATAGCCGTTGTCCACGCCCATGCAGAAGAGTTCGAACAACTCGCGGGCATAGTTCTCGTTGGCGATGTTGTCCCCGTTGCCCTTGCTGTCCACGGTGTCGAGATAAATGATCATGGCCGGGCTCTCCGCACTGATGCGCAGCAGGTCGAGGAAGGTGCAGGTGGGCCGCAGCAACGCCGCCCGCCACTTGGAGATCTCGCGATACTCGAAATCCGTGGCAATCCGACCCTGGAGAGCGCCATCATCGTAGTAGCGATCCAGGTATTCGACGGACTTGGAATGCTGGGTGACGAAATGGTTCTCGCAGAACTGGAGGAGGATCTCGAGCAGTTGCCGGGGCGACTGCACGGCGTGATGGCAAAACCAGGCACGCAGATTGTCCAGGCTTGCCGCGCGCGCATCCAACTTGCGATGGAGGCCGGACGGGGACGCACTGTCCGGCTGGCTGACCAACAAGCCCAACGAGCCGCTGCCGGACAAGCGCACGGTGAGGTTCCGGTTGCGGGTGCTGGGCAGATACCAGTAGCTGATGGTGTATTTCTGGCCGGCGGTCACGCCGGGGATGCCACTCTGAAAAAAGGAGTTGCCTCCACCACTGCCCGCAGCCGTGGCCACGAGCTTGAGCGAAGCCAGCCCGGAGCGCGCTACCGTCGTGCTGCGGCTGGAGTTGGTGAAGTTGGCCGTGGCCTGCCAGGGGGCCAGAGTCTCCGCCTCGAAATCGCCGTTCTGCAACAGATTTGGCCCCACGCCCGGCTGGCTGCCGGCCACCAGCTTGATGTCGTCGATATGGGCCTCTCCCGCCCCGCTCAGATACAGGTAGAGATTGGGGTTGCTGCCCGCGACACCGGTGGCGGTAGCGTAAATCCAGGAGGGCGGGGGGGGCGCGTTTTGCGCATTGATGATGGTGCCGCTGTTGGACAGGCGCAGCGTCAACAGGCGGCTGTGCGCACTCGGCAGATAGGCAAAGCTCAGTACGCACCGCTGGCGCGTCGTCGGCAGCGACGGCGTCACCGTCTGCCAAATCGAACTGTCCCGCGTTGAGCCGGGCGCGGTGGCCACCATGTGCAGGCTGGCCTGGCCGGAGCACACCACGTCGGTGGAGAGCGCCGAATTGCGATGGTTCGCGGACACCGTCCAGCCCGTGGTCAGCGGCGCCTCAAAATCCCCATTCACCAGCACGTTGGGCCCCAACGTCCCATTGGTCGAAATCAACCGCAGTTGCACGTCGTCCAGGTACACGTCTCCCACACCGGTCAGATACATGTAGAGCGTCGAACTGGACACCGAACCAGTGACGGAAACGAAGGTCCAGTTGGTGTTGGGCGGCACGGCGGCGGAATTGGTGATCACCACCGTGTAGTCATCGAACGATGCCGGCAAGGTCTCGGGCGCCAACTGCTCGTTGATGTATGCCTGCGCCCCCATGCGCGCCACGCGTGCCAATTCATCCGGCGTGGGGCCATACGCAAGCCGGTTCAAAACCGTGGACCGGAGCAGTTCCTCCTCGGTCATGGGCTCGACCACCAGCCGGTAGAAGCGCTTGGGCTCCGTGATCAATCCCTGCCACAGGAAGCGCGACATCACCCCGCTGGAGTCGTCGGAGAACACTCCGCCGGGATCGGCGGCACTCTG
>DATLZF010000116.1:0-7732 GCA_035574135.1 Candidatus Methylomirabilota bacterium | reverse complement strand
GGCGGTGTTGAGCCTCGTGCTGCTGAGGTTCATGGCGCGGGTGGCGGGCGCGCGAGCCGCGTTCTGGCTGGTGGCGGTGCTCACCGTCACGCCGCTGCTGGCGGTGGGGGCCACGGTGATGACGATTGATCCGCCGCTGGTGCTGTTCTGGACCCTGGCGATGCTGGCCGGCTGGCGCGCGGTGCAGCCGGACGGGACCACGGGGCACTGGCTGGGTGTCGGGCTGGGGATGGCCCTGGCCTTCCTGAGCAAGTACAGCGCGATGTTTCAGATCGTGTGTTTCGCCCTGTTCTTTTTGTTCTGGAAGCCGGCGCGGTTTCACCTGCGCCGGCCGGGCCCGTGGTTGGCGCTCGGCCTCTTTGCCCTGGGAACGCTGCCGGTGATCATTTGGAACGCGCAACACGGCTGGGTGACGGTGCATCACGTGGGGGAGAACGCGAAGATCGACAAACCGTGGAGCTTCACGCTGCGATACTTTTTCGAGTTCGCCGGCGCGCAGGCGGGCATTCTCAATCCCGTTTTCTTTGTGGGCATGCTGGCAGCCCTGGCGGGCGTCTGGAAACTCCGGCGCCAGGATGCCCTGCTGCTCTACCTCCTCTGCATGGGGGCGCCGGTGTTCCTCGGCTACTGGGCCTACACGTTGCACTCGCGCGTGCTGCCAAACTGGATCGCTCCGGCCGTGGCGCCCCTGTTTTGCCTGATGGTGATCTGGTGGGATCGCCGCTGGAGTGCAGGCTCGCGGCTGGTGCCCCGGTGGTTGGCCACCGGCGTTACCCTCGGGGCCGTGATGGTGGTGGTGTTGCACGACACCCGGCTGATTGGCAAGATCTCGGGCCGTTACCTGCCACCCAAAATCGATCCACATCGCCGCGTGCTGGGATGGAAAGAGACGGCTGCCCTGGCCGAAGCCGCGCGGCAGCAGCTCCGCACAGAAGGCCGCGAAACGTTCATCATCGCCTCACACTACGGACTGACGGGACAAATCTCTTTCTACCTCCCCGAAGCCCGCCGGGCCGTCACCACCACGCCTCTGGTGTACTACCGCTCATCCGATCGGCCGCGTAATCAGTTCTATTTCTGGCCCGGCTATCGCCAGCAACGCCCCGGCCAGAACGCAATCTACGTCGATGAGGTCAAGCCGCCCCGCCTCGTCCGGGGCTGGTGGAAGAAGTGGCTGCTGGGGCAGAAGGACATTTACGAAACGGACCCTCCCCGGGGCGATCCGGTGCCCCGGGAGATCCTGGCCGAGTTCGACTCGGTCACCGATCTGGGCGTGCGGGACGTGGTGCATCGCGGCCGGGTGCTGCGGCGGATTCAACTGTTCGCCTGCCGCGGGCTGCGCGGTTCATGAACGGCCTGGCGCAGGTCTTTCTTCCCGTTCCGGACTACGACCTGGCGGCCACGCTGACCTCGGGCCAGGCCTTCCGCTGGGTGGAACGCGACGGGGCCTGGGAGGGTGTGATCGGCCCCCGCTGGGTGCGCTTGCGCGCGAGCGCGGGCGGAATCCACGCGCAGTTCGTGGCCGAAGGCGCGCCCAGGGCCGGCCCGCCGCCGTGGCTGGAACATTACCTCCAAACCCGCGTCGATCTCGATGCCGTGCTGGCCACCTTCCCGGACGACGCGCCCATGCGCGCCGCCGTGGCGGCCTGTCGCGGCCTGCGGCTGTTGCGTCAGGACCCTTGGGAATGCTTGGCCAGCTTCATCCTGTCCTCGACCAAACAGATCGTGCAAATCCGGCAGATCGTCGCTCTGCTGTGCGCACGCTACGGCGATCCCGTGCCCGCGCCGGCCGACACCGGACCGTGGCACTCCTTTCCGTCAGCGGCTCGGCTGGCGACCGTGGCCGAGGCCGATCTACGCGCGTGCAAGATGGGGTTTCGCGCGCCGCACCTGCTGGCGGCGGCCCGCCGCGTGGCCGGCGGCGAACTCGATTTGGAATCCTTGCCGGCACTGGACCTGGCCCGGGCGCGGGCCCGGTTGATGGAGGTGCGCGGCGTGGGCGACAAAATCGCCAATTGCGTGCTCCTCTTCGCTTTCGGCTTCCCGGAGGCCTTTCCCGTGGATGTGTGGGTGAAGAAGGCGTTGCGGCAGCTTTATTTTCCCCGGCGGCGTCCCACGGATCGGCGGCTGGCACGGTTCATCACCGCGCACTTCGGTCCCCACGCCGGCTACGCCCAGCAATACCTTTTCCACTACATCCGCACCACCGCCGGACGGGTACCGCTCACAGCTTCGTCTCGGCCAGTTGCAGAACGCGGCGGAACTGCGCCGGAGTAACGGGCGTCACCGACAAGCGCGATTGCCGCACCAACGCCATCTCCTTCAAGACCGGATCGGCCTTGATGGCCTCCAGACTCACCGGCTTCTGCAACGGCACCAGCGGCGCCAGATCCACCACCGACCAGTCACCCTCCGTGGCGGTGGGATCCGGATAATGCTCCCGGACCACACGAGCCACGCCCAGCACCTGCTTGTCCGTCACGCTGTGGTAGAAGAGGACCAGATCACCCTTCCTCATGGCTCGGAGGTTGTTTCGCGCCTGAAAATTGCGCACGCCCGTCCAGGCGGTTCGACCGTCCTTGCAGAACGTTGACCACGAATACGCTTCGGGTTCCTGCTTCACCAGCCAATAACTGGAATCCATGCATCGGGTTCTAGCCCGGCACCCCCCGGATGGGCAACGCCGAAGTCCGGCCCGGATGCCGTTCGCACCCCGTCCTGAGCCGCTGTGCCAGACCAACGGCATTCCTGAAAAACCGGTTCCCGTCGGCACGGGAACGAGCTGCACCGAGCCAAGAGAATCATTAAGCGCCAAAGCGGGGGGCGATGGCGTTGACATCGGACACGTGCCCACGGGGCCGCCGCCGACCGCGTCACTCCGGCTCCCTGCCGCACCGGCCGTTGATCGAGCCCCTTGGCGTCGGTGAACGCTTCCGACTCGGCCGCGCGCGCAGCGCACCCCGCGGGGAGCCCATCAAACCAAGTCAGGCCCGGAAGGGACGGCGCGTTCCCCCATCCTCTCGCCCGAGGGGCCGTTTCCGATCTCATCGCGATCTGATTTGCTCTTGGAAAAACGCCGAAGTCGCCGTCAGACTGTCTGTCCGCAGTGGAACGCCGCGGGCGTTCACGGCCGGAAGTTCATGATGCAGACATTCGACAAATTTGATGGCGCGTTGTTGATCGACAAACCCGCCGGGCCGACGTCGCACGACGTGGTGGAGAACATCCGGCGCCAGCTCGGACTGAAAAAGGTCGGGCACTGCGGCACCTTGGATCCGCAGGCCACCGGGTTGCTGATCATCCTGCTGGGTCGCGGGACCAAGTTGTCCGAGAAGCTCATGGCCGACGACAAGGTGTATTCGGGGTTGATCAAGTTCGGGGAAACGACGGACAGCTACGATGCCGACGGCACCCTGGTTGCATCCCTGCCGGTGCCTCCGCTGAGTCTGGATGAACTCAACCGCGCAGCAGATGAATTTGTCGGCGACCTGATGCAGACGCCACCGATGGTTTCGGCCGTCAAGAAGGACGGGGTACCGCTCTACAAGCTGGCGCGCAAGGGCATCGAGGTGGAGCGCAAGCCGCGGCTCATCCACGTTTACAGCTTTCGCTTTACCCGCTACGAGGAACCGGTGGGCGCCTTTCGGGTCGCCTGCACCAAGGGCACCTACGTGCGCAGCCTGGCCCACGAGCTCGGCCAGAAGCTGGGCTGCGGCGCGCACCTGGCTCAGTTGCGCCGCGAGGTTTCCGGCAAGTATGACGTGACCGATGCCATCGAATACGAGGAGGTGCTGCGGATGTCGGAGGCGGAGGTGGCCCGGCGCGTGATCCCGTTTCTGACCCTGGCCCGGTGACTGCCGCGCTTTTTCTTCACCCACTCCGGCTGCCGCCATCTCCCGCCGCATGAAACTCGTCCATCGCGTCGCCGACCTGGCACCGCAGGGCCGCAAGGTGTGCGTGGCCATCGGCATGTTTGATGGGGTGCACTTGGGCCACCAACAGGTGATCCGACAGGCCGTGACGGACGCGGAACAGTACGAGGGACTGGCGGTGGCGCTGACGTTTGATCGGCATCCGAATGCGGTGGTGGCTCCGGAGCGCGTGCCACCGCTCATCTACTCCCTGCCACAGAAATTGCGATGTCTGGAGGCGCTGGGGGTGGACGTGACGCTGCTGCTGCCCTTCGACGAGAGCCTGAGCCGGAAGACGGGCGAGGAGTTCGTGCTGGACCTGGCGCGCGAACCGGGGTCGTTGCAATCCGTCTGTGTCGGCGCCGCCTTCACCTTCGGTCACAAGCGCAGCGGCGATCTGGGGCTGCTTCGGCGGTTGGGCGCGGAACTGGGCTTTGCCGTCCACGGCGTGGCCGCGGTTTCGCTGGACGGCGAAGTGGTCAGCAGCACCCGTATTCGCGAGGCCGTGAGCACGGGGAAACTGGATTTTGCCGGCCAGATGTTGGGGCGCACCTACGCCCTGGCGAGCCGGGTGGTGCGGGGGGATCAATTGGGACGCAAGCTGGGCTTCCCCACGGCCAATCTCGACGTGCAGGGCCGCCTGCTGCCCCCGGCCGGGGTCTATGCCGTCCACGCTCGGGTACAGGGACAATGCTACCGGGCCGTCCTGAACATCGGCACGCGGCCCACGCTGGCTGCGGCCGCCGCAGTGCTCCGCGCGGAGGTGCATCTGTTGGATTTCGAGGGCGACCTCTACGACCGGGAGCTGGAAGTGACATTCACCGCGAAGCTGCGCGACGAGAGGCGTTTCCCATCGCTCGATGAGCTGCGGCGGCAAATCGCCACCGACGTGGCCGCGGCCCGGCGGCTGTTTGCCGGGCCCTGACACAGCCCACGTGCCCCGGCAGAAGGAAAAGAGCCGCCGGGATGCGGCGGCTCTCGCGAACAATGGAGGGGTGGCTGGCTCTCTTACTTCTTGATGGGGACCGTGGCGATGGTCTGGAGAATGCGGCTGGCGATTTTGTAGGGATCGCCCTGCGAATTCGGACGCCGGTCTTCGAGGTAGCCCTTGTAGCCGTTGTTGATGAAGCTGTGAGGCACCCGGATGGAGGCACCGCGGTTGGCCACACCGTAATTGAACTTGTCGATGGACTGCGTCTCGTGCAGGCCGGTCAGGCGCAGGTGGTTGTCCGGGCCATAGACGGCAATGTGCTCGTTCTTGTATTTGTCGAACGCCGCCATGAGGGCCTCGAAGTAGTCCTTGCCCCCGACTTCGCGCATGTATTTGGTCGAGAAGTTGCAGTGCATGCCGGAGCCGTTCCAGTCCACGTCCTTACCCAGCGGCTTGCAATGCCAGTTCACATCGACGCCATACTTTTCGCACAAGCGCATGAGGAGGTAGCGCGCCATCCAGACCTGGTCGGCCGCTGTCTTGGAGCCTTTGCCGAATATCTGGAATTCCCACTGGCCCTTGGCCACTTCGGCGTTGATGCCCTCGTGGTTGATGCCCGCGTCCAAGCACAGATCCAAGTGCGTCTCAACGATCTCGCGCGCGATGTCTCCGACGTTTTTGTAGCCCACCCCCGTGTAATACTCACCCTGCGGAGGCGGGAAGCCGCCGCCCTTGGGGAAGCCAAGCGGAGCGCCGTCCTTGTAAAGAAAATACTCCTGCTCGAATCCGAACCACGCGTCCGGGTCGTCCAAAACGGTCGCCCGGGAGTTCGAGGGGTGAGGGGTCTTGCCATCCGGCATCATCACCTCGCACATGACGAGCACCCCGTTCTTGCGGGTGCTGTCAGGGTACACGGCGACCGGCTTGAGCATGCAATCCGAACTGTGCCCCTCGGCCTGCCGGGTCGAACTGCCATCGAAACCCCACATGGGGAGCTGTTCCAGTTTCGGGAAGCTGTCGAATTCCTTAATCAACGTCTTGCCACGGAGGTTCGGAACGGGTTGGTATCCGTCCAGCCAGATATATTCGAGTTTGAATTTCGCCATGTGCGTGTCTGTTATTGTTGTGAATACCGAGTGATTCTCGATCGCAATACGCCCGGCCCGATTCACCTAGAGACGGGACGGACGGTTCTAGCGATGGCCGTGCCACACCGCAAGCGTTTTGCTTGGCCTAACCACGCCGACCTTCTTTCACGGTCTCCAGCAACCAGTTCCGCGCTGGCCGGGGGTTGTGCCACTGACCGGAAAATGGGGCGGCCGGACTGTTCAGATTTGAACGCCATGAGCAAACCGATTCCACATTCGCGATTTTGATCAAAACGATACACGCCATGCATTCCTGCCAGCCAAGCCCTGGCCCACGGGGAGCGCCATCACTTATTTCATCCCAGTTCAGGCTGGCGGACCGGACTTCCCATCCGCCCAACGGTCCGTAAGAATGCGACCCAGCCGCCGCAACACCGCCAGCGCCATGTTGAAAGTCAAAGACACCCTTCGGGCGACCGTGAACCTGACGTTCGATGGTCGCGTGGTGAAGGTTTATCACGGGCCCGACGCCGAAAAACGATTCGCCAACGAAGTTCGGGTTCTGCGCCATCTGGAGGCCAAGGGCTGCCCCTTCGTCCCCCGGGTGATCGAGGCCGATCCGACCCGCTTGCGCCTGGTCACCACCAATTGCGGCAGCCGGGTCGAGCATCTCGATGAGCCGCGGCGCCGCGAGTTGTTTGCGGAATTGGAACGTTACGGTGTCCGCCACGACGACCCGGACATGCGCAACGTGACCTACCGCCAATCCGACGGGCGCTTTTGCCTCATCGACTTCGAGTTCGCCACCATCCTGCCCGAGCCGTCGCCCGCACCATGACCGAACCCATTTCAAAGCCTTCCCCCTCCCCCTTCTCCTTGTCCTGGTCCGGAGGGACGGATCGGGGGAAGGTCCGCCCGAACAACGAGGACTCCTTCCTGGGCCTGCGCTTCGACGGCCGGGAAGTGCATCGGCTGGGCAAAGTGGGAGAAGCCTCACTGGTCAATGCTGACATGGCATTCGCGGTCTGCGATGGAATGGGCGGCGCCCAAGCCGGGGAATTCGCCAGCCGGATCGCGGTGGAAAAGATCACCACGCTCCTGCCCCGCTCCTTTCAACAGTCCGCCCGGGGGCTGACTGCCGGCGTGGATGACGTGTTGACGGAACTGTTTGACCAAATTCACCGGGCCCTGGTGTACGTCGGCCAGAGTTACCCGGAATGCCGGGGGATGGAAACGACCTTGAGCCTCTGCTGGTTCACCCCGGGCTGGATGTACTTCGGCCACGTGGGTGACAGCCGCATCTACTACCTGTCCGCGCGCGAAGGAACGCTGAAACAACTCACCCAGGACGACACGCACGTGGGCTGGCTTTTCCGCACCGGACAGATCAACGAACGCGAGGCCCGCACTCACCCCCGACGCAACGTGCTCCAAAAGGCCCTCGGTGGCGCCAACCAGTTCGTCGATCCCCAGGTCGGCGCCGTCGCCTTTGAGCCCGGCGACCTGTTTTTGCTTTGCACGGACGGCGTCACGGACGGCCTCTACGACCATGCCATCCTCGATATTCTCCGGGATGAGACTTGCGCCGGAACCAAGACCCCCCCGGCTCAGCGCGTGGTCGAGGAGGCGGTCTCCAGCTCCGGTCGGGATAATACCACGGCGTTGGTGGTGAAGGTTCATTGACCGGTACGGGTTCGAAGTCCGCCTCAAAAGCAAACCGCGCCCGGCTTGAAGCCGGGCGCGGCGCCAGTCCCTGGTGCCGGGATCAAGCTCCGTGGTAGCCCTCCTCGCCGTGTTCGGCG
>DATLZF010000115.1:0-4938 GCA_035574135.1 Candidatus Methylomirabilota bacterium | reverse complement strand
CCCCTCGTGTCCGCGGAAAGACCCGCGTCGAGGGCCGGGAGAGCGTCGTTCGATCGGCTGGCGGGTGAAACCAGCCCAACGCATTGCGACGGATTCGAGCGCCCGGCCTTCTGGCCGCGACACAGACCCGGGAACGGCTCCGTTGCCGCAGCCTTTCCCGCTTGCGGCGGCGGTGGAGACTTCCTTAAGGTCCGGTCGTGGCCATTGTCATCACACTGCTGGTGGCGGGGGCGGTGCTTCTGCTGTTGGAGACGGTTCTTCCGGGGGCCATCGCCGGCATCCTCGGGGGTCTGTGCCTGCTGGGCGGGGTCATTCTGGCTTACACGGAATTCGGTGCCCGCACGGGCAACCTGATCCTGCTGACGGTGATCGTCGGGTTGATCGGCGGGTTTGCGCTCTGGATCAAATACTTTCCCACCAGCCGTGTGGGCCGGGTGTTCATCTCCAACTCGGTCGTCGGAGAGATCGGCACCGAACGGGCCGACTTGCTGAACCAGTCGGGGACGGCATTGACGCCGTTGCGGCCCTCGGGCACGGCGTTGATCAACGGCCGCCGGGTCGATGTGGTGACGGAGGGGCCGATGATCGAACGTGGCACGGCGGTGAAGGTGGTGGCGGTGGAGGGCCTGCGCGTCGTGGTGCGCGCGGTTTAGGGCAAACTCATGACACAAGCAAACACGCTTATGTGGAACGCAGAACAAATGTTGGCCCAGGCGCTGAGTAGCACGAATCTGGTCACCCTGGTCCTGGTGGCGGTCGCCGGGTTGGTGCTGCTGGTGGGGGGGCTGGTCATCTTCAACTTCTTCTTCATCTGGCTGCGGGCCTTGTCGTCCGGCGCGCGCGTCACGTTCTTCGAGCTGATCGCCCTGCGGCTGCGCAACGTGCCGGTGTCCCTCATTGTCGATGCGCGCATCACCGCGGTGAAGTCGGGCCTCACCATCAAGGATTCCTACGGTCACATGCGCCCCATCGCCATTGACGACCTCTCCACGCATTTCCTGGCCGGCGGGAATGTCGAGATGGTGGTGCAGGCGCTCATTGCGGCGCGGAAAGCCGGCATCCATCTCGAGTTCGACCGCGCTTGTGCCATCGACCTGGCGACCAAGGGCACCGGCAAAACCGTCTATGAAGCCGTGAAAACCTCGGTGAACCCGAAGGTGATCGATTGCCCGAATCCGGCCTCGGGCAAGGTGACCATCGACGCCGTGGCCAAGGACGGCATTGCCGTCAAGGTGAAGGCGCGCGTGACCGTGCGCACCAATCTCGATCGTTTCGTCGGCGGCGCCACCGAGGAGACCATCATCGCGCGCGTTGGCGAGGGCATCGTCACCACCATCGGGTCATCCAACACCTACAAGGACGTGCTGGAGAATCCCGATCGCATCTCCAAGACCGTCCTGGACAAGGCGCTCGATTCAAACACGGCCTTCGAGATTCTTTCCATCGACATCGCCGACGTGGACGTGGGCGAGAACGTGGGTGCCAAACTCCAGGCCGAGCAGGCGGAGGCGAACAAACTCATCGCCCAGGCCCAGGCCGAAGTGCGCCGCGCCTTGGCCGTGGCGCTCGAACAGGAGAACGTGGCCCGCGTGCAAGAGATGCGCGCGCGAGTGGTCGAGGCCGAGGTTCAGGTACCCCTGGCGATGGCCGAGGCCTTCCGCTCGGGCAACCTCGGCGTAATGGACTACTACCGGATGAAAAATCTCCAGGCCGATACCAGCATGCGGGACAGCATCGCGGGAGCCAGCGGGACTGGTGGAGCAAAGCCGGGCGGTGCCTCCTAGCCACTCGATGTTCGCGCCCTTCCACCGAGGCGGAGCGATGCCCTTGCGATCGAATCTCCCGCCCTTGCAGCCGAGAAGGACCTCGGTGTCGAACTCATGAACACGACGGGCAAGCGGAACTCCCGAACGTTGCCGGAGGGGGCTCGGCGGATGCCCGGGCGAAGCTCTTGGTGACGCCCTGATATCGAATGGAAACCCTGATCACCATCCTGCTCATGGCCGGCGCGGCCATCTTCCACGCCTTCATGAAAAAGAGGGAGGAGAAGGAGGCCGAGACATGGCTGGATGACATGCGTCCCGGCCAACCGCGTGGCACTCCGACCTCTCCGGCACCGGCCGGATCCCGTGGTGAAGCACCGAGGGCGGAGTCGTGGGAAGATCAACTACGGCGATTGTTGGAGGAAAGCCGCCCGGCACCGCCGCCGGTTCAGCCCGCTCCGCCACCGGTGCCAGTTGAACCGCCTCCGCTCGTCGTGAGGGCGCCGTCCGGCGCCCCCTCCGACCTGGCAAGCGACGAAGGCGAAGGACGGCCGGTCCATATGCCGACGCTCTCCGAGTCGGCCCACGCCCTCGAACGCGCGGATCACCTGGATGAGCGGGTGGCGGAACGGTTGCATCAGGTTTCGGCGCGCTTGGGCTTGCATCGCACGGCGGCGGTGACGAAGGCCGACCTCGACGAACGCCTGGCTTGGTTGCGGAACCCGGCGTCGGTCCGCACGGCGCTGGTGGCCTCGATCGTTCTGGGACCGCCCAAGGCGTTGGAGAGTTGAAACGGCGATGCTGTTAACTGGCTGCATCGTCGGCAAGGCGGCGGGCCTGCGGGTTGCCGTCCGGCGGGTCGTTCTGCCGGCCTCGTTGGCCGTGGCCGTGGTCGCGGCCTCCGCGGCTCCGGGCACGCCGCCGGCGCGCTGGTGGAAGGGCAACCTGCACACCCACACGTTGTGGAGCGACGGGGACGATTTCCCGGAGATGGTCACCGAATGGTACAAGACCAACGGCTACCATTTCCTGGCGATCTCGGATCACAACACCCTGCTGCAGGGCGAAAAGTGGATTACCATCGACGCGCGGCCCGACCGGCAGTGGGCCTTTCAGCGGTATCTGCAACGACTCGGTCCGCACTGGGTCGAGCAACGCTTCCTCAATCACACCCAGCAGGTGCGGCTCAAACGACTGTCCGAGTTTCGCCGGCTCTACGAGGAGCCTGACCGCTTTTTGTTGATCCCGAGCCAGGAGATTACCGACCGGCACCAACTCCTGCCCATCCACGTCAACGCGTCCAACAGCCGGGAAACGATCAAACCCCAGAGCGGCGCGAGCGTGGTTGACGTGATGCAGCGCAACGTGGATGCCGTGCTGGCGCAGCGGCGGCGCACCGGGCAACCGATGTTCCCCCACATCAACCATCCCAACTTCGGCTACGCCATCACGGCGGAGGACCTGATGATGGTGCGGGGCGAGCGCTTCTTCGAGGTGTACAATGGACACCACCAGGTCAACAACGCGGGCGATGCCCACCACGTTTCCATCGACCGCATGTGGGACATCGTCCTCGCCTTCCGCCTGACGCGCTTCAAGCTCGGGCCGATGTACGGGCTGGCCACGGACGACTCGCACAATTACCGGGTGTTCTCGCCCACAAACAGCAACTCGGGACGCGGGTGGGTGATGGTGCGGGCGCCGCGGTTGACGCCCGAGAGCATCATCCAGGCGTTGGAGGCGGGGGACTTCTACGCCTCCACCGGGGTCCGCCTCAAAGATCTGCGGCGCGACACCAACGAGATCGTTCTGGTGATCGACGCCGAACCGGGCGTGCGTTACGTGACGCAATTCCTCGGTACTCTGGAGGGGTTCGATCCCACCAGCCAGCCGGGAAGCCGGCCCCCGGGCACGGTGCATCCGGTGACGCGGCGTTACAGCGCCGATATCGGGCGCGTGCTGGCTCAGGTGGAAGGGCCGGTGGCCTCCTACAAACTCGTCGGGGACGAGATTTACGTCCGGGCAACCGTGCTGTCCTCGAAACGGAAAGCCAATGGCGTGATGCCCAACGAACACGAGACCGCCTGGGTGCAGCCGGTGGTGCGGCGCGGGGAATGACGCTTCATGGGCCGGGCTGGAGGACGCGGCGCGCGTTGTTGAGCGCGTTGGCGGCGATGGGGCTTTGCTGGAGCTTGAGGAGCTTATCGACCAGCTCGAGCCGCTGGGCCACCTGCTCGGGCGGGGGGGGCTGGTAGCGGCTCTCGTACTGCTGATTTCCCGATGCGATGTGGAAGCGCTGGTGCTGCTGCCCCAGCGTGGGCGGAGGCGGCGCGGCGCCAGGCACCAGGCCGGACCCGTAGTGCGCCACGTGGCCCGCCAATGCCTGGGAGATGCCGAGGTAGGCCGAAGCCGGAATCTTGCCCTGTTCCGCCAGGCGCAGCAGCGCCTCTTGCGCGGTCGGATCGGTGAAGGCCCGTTCGGCCAACAGCCGCATCGCCATGGCGCCGCCGCCACTGGCGGCGAAGTTGCGGTCCTCGGCCAGACTGACGAGTGCGGGGGTGGCGAATTCCGGCGGCAGATTGGCGATGGCCAAGGGCGCGTAATAGCCCCAGGTCTTCGCCGCCGCGGTCAGATCATTCACCACGTCCGGTCCCCCGAACTTCTGCAGCAACTCGAACAAGGGAGCCACGTCCACGCCTTCGATCTTTTTGCCCGCCAGATGCGCCAGGGCTTCGCGCGCGGCGTCCACCACGGCGTTGCGGAACTGTTCCGGCGCGCGGTCTTCGAGGAGGCCCGCCACCGACGCGATTTCGCGCGGGTCGAGCGTCGATTGGAGCACGTCGGCCAGGCCGTTGAATCCATCCGAGCCAATCTGCGCCAGCGCCTCGAACATCGTTTGGCGCAGCGACGTGCCCAACTGGTCGCCAGCCAGGCCTTTCAGGTCGAGGTCCACGTTGCGCTCCAGAAACTCCATGATCGCCGGCACCGCCGCCGCGCCTTGCTGCAGCAACGTCTGCATGGTCTGCTTCCACAGGGCGATCTGCTCCGGCGTCATGGGACCGTTCTTGGGATCCAGCTCGGTCAATGCCGCCATCAACTGACGGGTGTAGGCGGAGGGCTCGGGCCAGCGAGCGGAGGAAGCCTTGGGTGCCGGGGCCGTGGGGGCGGGCGCTGA
>DATLZF010000114.1:0-4276 GCA_035574135.1 Candidatus Methylomirabilota bacterium | reverse complement strand
CCAGTTCGGCATTCGTTTCGTCGAGGTAACGCACCCGCGCGCGGCCGGTGCCGGACTTGATCTTCGCCTCCTGCGGCTCGTCCGTCAGGTTCGCCACCAGGACGCGGCGTTTCCCACTCCCATCCACCAGCGTCAGCCCCTCCACGATTCCCGGCAGCGTCGAATGGGTCGCATGAGCCTGTCGGGTCGGGAACTCCGCCAGATCGGCAAAGAGATGATAGAGGGGAAACACCGCACCCGGGATCGAGGGAAACAGTTCCGGCCTGGGCGAACCGCTCTCGGCTTCCATCAGACCCCGCCAGCCAACGGTCTCGAAACAAGTCACACTGTGCACATTGCCCGTGGCGATGAGCCGGGCCAGGCTGGCCAGCGTCCAGCCCGCCCCGAAAAGGGACATCTGCCGCGGATCGACCTCGGGCGGCAGATCCTCGGGCGCCACGTGCGGAGCAAAAGGACCGGGGTTGAAGGGGCCGCGCAACGTGAAAGGCGAGATGACGAGCGGCTTGCTGGAGAATTCCCGCACGCTTTCGACGAGGCCGGCCGCGCCGCCCACGTTCTCGCGCAATGTCGCGTCATCGGTCAGATGCACCTGGGGATTGGCCGGCACGCACGGCAGCGCGGTGGCATCGGGGCCCGGACGGTTGTTATTCAGCTCATGGAAGAAGTTCCGGGTGCCAGCGGCAAACAGCGCCCCCGGGGCGCACGCCCGCAGCTTCTCCTGCGCCTGGCGCACCCAACGCTCGCCCGCGGGCGATTCCACAGGGTGATACACGATCCACAGGCAAACCCGCGCGGCAAGCTCCCGCACGAGCGCGGCCACGGGCTCCAACCGTGCCACCGTGTCTTCGGACAACGTCAACGCGACATACAGTCCGGCACCCAACTGCTCGGCCTCCGCCGCCGCCTGACGAAGATCTTCCCGGTGAGAGGGCGATGTCAGATCCACGTCCACTCGCAGGTGGGCCGGCCTCAGCACCTTCAACCGCTCCACTTCCCGCGGCGTCAACGAGCGCCGCGGACGGGCGGTCGAAAAACCGATGGGCGGTAGCGGCACGGCAGTGGTGGTGACGATGGAGAGTTGAGGAGGCCGGCCTTGGACCACCGGCAGGACTTTCCGGGCCGGTCCGTGCAGCGTGAGCGTGACCGACTGCCGCGTCGCCTCGCCCGGGGCCACCGCCACGGGCTTGGGCCGCGCCTGCGGCGTGGAGTAGATCTTGAAGGAGACATCGCAAAAGTTGCGCTGGTCCTCCATCTCGAACACCTCACCCTCGAAACACAGTTCGGCCCGCACGCCGGGCACGATTTCATGGGTGAACGACTTGATGTCGAAGCACGGTTGCTGCGGCGCAATGGCGCGCGGGAAAACGCCCGATTCCGTTCGCCCGTCCCAGTGCTCGACGGTGAACGGCTTGCCCGCGCACTCGAACACCGGGTGCAGCACGCAAATCCCCAGCCGGTTCCGCAGGAAGCTCGACCGCGAGACGCCCTCGAAGGAGAAACTCAACCGGCCCGAGGATTCCCCCACGGCAAGCCCGCGCCAGAAGTAGTCGATCGGGCCCAGCCGGCAGCACACGTCAAACGTCAGGCGGAAGCTGTCCTGGCCCACCTCGGTGACGAGATTCGACACGGACGAGGGCGCCGTGTCCCAACGTTCATCCCGCACCGCCATGAAAATGCGGCGCAGCACCTCGTGATCGCCAAGACGAATCTCCAGCAGCCGCCCCTGGTTCGGGTCGAAAAACATCCGGAGCGGCCCGGCCCGCAACGGCAGCAGCGGCGAGAGGGGCGTCGGCCGCCCATGACGAAGGATCGAGACTGGAATCATAATGATGAAGCCATGCCGCCACACCGGCAGCGGTATGACCGCATGGCTCATAAGTGAATCCGCCCCCGGAGATCAAGTCCCACGCGATCTGCCGACCGCAAGTTTTCCCCAGCCACCAGCCCAAATACCACAACCGCCCCAGGGCAAGTTCCCCACCCCGCTGCGCCACCAGCAGCCCGGCGCCGCCCACCCCCGCATTGTTCGATCGCCCCGCCCGGCTCAACGGCGAGGGTCAACGTTTCCGCGGCCGGGCGAACCCATCGCATACGGCCGCAAGGGCGAAATCCTTCTCCGTCAGTCCGCCCGCATCGTGGGTGGTGAGGGCGAGGCGGACCTTGTTCCAGCGGATGTCGATGTCGGGGTGGTGCGCAGCCTTTTCCGCCGCGCGAGCCACGCGGTTTACAAACCGCACGGCCGCGACGAAATCCTGGAAAGCGAAGGTGCGATGGATGATCCGGCCACGGCGGCGCCACTGGGGCACACCGGCCATGGCCGTCTGGATCCGGCGAGCATCGAGCCTCTTCATGGCCGAGGTATGACATCGCGGCGCCGGCCGGTCACGTCGAAAGCCGCCCCCGGGTGCCGGCTCTTCCCGCTGCCGCGCAAACGGTGTCAGTCGCCGGCGCGAGAATCCGCGGGCGGGCTGGTGGAGCTTCGCCGGCGGAGAAGTTCGTCGAGTTCTTTCAGACCCGCCGGGGAGCCAATCTCGTAAAAGCGCTCGAACACTTCGAAGCCGGCCAGTTGTCCGAGCGCCACCAACCGGCCCATCAATTCCGCCAGGTCGAACTGCTCCCGCGCCGGGGCCTCGCGGAAGGCGTCGGCGCGAAACAAGCTCAGGCCGTAATCAATATGCTGCATCTCGGGCCGCCGCGTCTTCTTGTCGTACACCTGGATGACCCCGTCGCGGAACACGACATTGCTGGAGTCGTAGCGGTCTTCGTTGCGATAGACGGTCATCAATCCCAGCTTGCCGCTGCGTGCAAAAGCAGCCGCCACGGGCGCAAAGGCGACGGGCAGGTAGGAATCCCCGTAAAGCACGAAAAACCGCTCGCCCAATCGCGGCAAGGCCCGGCGCAGCGCGCCGCCGGTGCCGAGCAGGACCGGGCCGTCGTACACATATTCGAGCCGTATGCCATGGGCGCGGCCGTCGCCGAACTCGCGCTCGATCATCTCGCCGAGATGTCCCACACACAGCACCACCCGCCCGAGGCCCTGCGCCCGCAGCAGTTCGAGTTGATGGGCCAGAAACGGGCGGCCGGCCACCGGCACCAGCACCTTGGGCACGGTTTCCGTGATCGGCCGCAGCCGGGTGGCCAGGCCGCCCGCCAAGATGGCGACGGGGGTGTCGAGGGTCGCCGCGCTCACGCGATCACCAGTTTGGTGCCCTCCCAATCGAACCGGTAGCGCACCTCCTTGAGCCCGGCCGCCCGCATGGTGTGGCGCAGCCGCGCCTTGTCCCCGGCGAGGAAGGCCAGAAAGCCGCCGCCGCCGGCGCCGATAAGCTTGCCGCCCAGGGCGCCATTCTTGCGGGCCAGTTCGTACCACTGGTCGATCTGCGGATTGCTCATGCCACCCGAGCGCTCCTTCTTGCGCTGCCAGTGCAGGTCCATGTAGCCGGCAAACTCGGCCAGGTCGCCGCGTTCGAGAGCGGCGGCGCTCTTGAGGCCGATCTCCTTCACGAAGTGCAGATTCTCGACCATGGCCGGGTCGGACTTTTTGCTGCGATCATCCTGCTCCTTGAGAATCTTGGACGCGGAACGCGAATAGCCGGTGAAAAAGAGCAGCAGGTGATCCTCCAGGTTGTAACGCGTCTCCTCGGAAATCTTCAGCGGCCACGCTTCAACGCGGCCGCCCGGATGGAACCGGAAGCAGGTGATGCCGCCAAAGGCCGCGATGTATTGGTCCTGTTTGCCGATGGGCTCCTTGAGCCGGCCGAGTTCGATCTCGCACGCCTGCTCGGCCAGTTCGGCCGGATGCACCAGGTTGCGCTGGTGCGCATGCAGCGCCTTGAGCAAGGCCGTGGTGAAGCTGCCCGAGGAGCCCAGCCCCGTGCCCGCCGGGATGTCCGCCATCGAGGTGATCTCCAGTGACTGCCCCTCCATGCCCAGCAAGGCCATCGCTTCGCGGATGATCGGGTGTTCGAGGTCGGCCGCACGGGCCACGCGCTCGAGCTTCGAGTACTTGACGATCAGGTCCGGCACGAACGTCTCGTGGAGGGTGATATAGACGTATTTGTCGATGGCCGCCGCCACCAGAAAGCCGCCGAATTGTTCGTAGTAGGAGGGCAGGTCCGTGCCGCCGCCGCCGAGGCTGATCCGCAAAGGAGATCGGGCAATGATCATGCGCGCCGCATTAAGCCGGGGCCGCCAAGGGGAGGAAAGGGAAAATCAACTCGCGGGCGGTGTGCCGCGGCGGGATTTCCAAAAGGCCACCACCTGGCGGGCCAACGCC